>JAFYKS010000020.1 GCA_017537495.1 Bacillota bacterium
GATACTGTTATTGCTGGTAAAGTTTTATCAGTTTTATATTTCACCTTTATTTCCGCCCACATGCCGGTTTACTCCCAAATGTTCTGCTTAGTTCATACAAGCTGTGGAAAAGTACGGACATGTTAAGGGCACTTATTTAGGGATTAAACGGATTCTGAGGTGTCACCCCTGGAGTAAGGGTGGTTATGACCCCTTGGAATAATGGAGGAAATGAATGAGACTTTTAGCGAAACCTATGGGTTATCTGCTGATGTGGCTCTATCAGTTTATCGGTGATTACGGTATCTGCTTAGTTATCTTTACCGTTGCTGTTAAGCTGGCCACATATCCGCTTTATGCGAAGCAGATTGTTTCTACAGTAAAAATGTCCAAGGTGCAGCCGAAGATCAAGGAAATCCAGCAGAAGTATGCGAAGGACCAGCAGACTCAGAACGAAAAGATCCAGGAACTCTATCAGAAAGAGGGCGTGAGCATGACCAGCGGCTGTATGCCAATGGTTGTTCAGATGTTTGTTATCATGGCACTGTTCGCACTGCTGAGAAATCCAATGTTATACTTCGGATCTATGGAAGCTGCATCCGCAGACATGATGCTGTTCGCAATTCATGAACCTTTCCTTTGGATTAAAGACCTGGCACAGCCTGACAAGTGGATTCTTCCAATTGCGTCCTGTGTTGCAACCTTTATTTCTTTCACCATGAATCAGTCCAATACTGCGGCAGCTGGTAATCAGGCACAGACTAATTTCATGAATTCCATGATGAAATACGTCTTCCCTGTTACTATTCTTGTTCTGGCAAGAAGCTATCCTGCAGGTCTGGCTATCTACTGGTTCGTTGGTCAGATTGTTCAGATTTTCTTTAATATCAGATTTAAGTCTCTGAGAAAGAAGCTGATGGAAGAAGATGCTCCAAAGGGTAAGAAAAAAAGTAAAGCAAGAGCATAAGTTCATCGGAGGAACAAATTAAATATGGATTTTTCTGAAAAATGGGGTACAGACGTTGAGACCGCTGTAAAGCTGGCCCTCGATGATCTGAAACTTACAAGAGATGAAGTTGATGTGACTGTTTTAGAAGAACCTTCCAGAGGTTTCTTCGGAATTGGTTCCAAGCTTGCTTTAGTTAGAGTAGAAAAGAAGAAAGCTGCACCTGCTCCAGCTCCGGTTGTTGAAGAAAAGAAGGAAGAAATTCCTGCAGTGAAAACTGTGACTGAAGAACCGAAGACTGAAAAAGTGCAGAACAACAGAGAACATAAGGAACACCGAGAAAAAACAGGTTCACAGAAACATAACAATAAGAGAGACAGAAATAATAACCGTTCCAAGAAAGAACATAAGAACCGTGAAAAGTTTGAAATGGTTGAAACTTTAGAACCGGTTATTGAAAGAGTACCTGAAGAAGACCTGAGCGTTTGCGAAAACCATATCGCTCTGGAATTCCTGGCTGAAGTAACAGAACAGATGGGTCTGTCTCTGGACATCACCGCTAAGGAAGGCGGCGAATCCCTGTATATCGATATTCAGGGTAAAGACTCCGGTACTATTACCGGTAAGAGAGGCCAGACTCTGGATGCAATCCAGTATCTGACCAGCCTGGTTGTTAATAAGGATCAGGAAAACTACACCAGAGTAGTTGTAGATGCGGAAAACTACCGCGCTAAGAGAGAAAAGACTCTGGAAATGCTGGCAATCCGCCTGGCTAACAAGGTTGCCAAGAGCAAGAAGAGTGTTAAGCTGGAACCAATGAACCCTTACGAACGTAAGGTAATCCACGCAACTCTTCAGAACCACCCACACGTAACTACAAAGAGTGAGGGTCAGGACCCATATAGAAGGGTTATCATCGAATTAAAATAATTGGAATAATAGCCCGCGCTTATTTTAAGGCGGGCTGTTTTATTACTTACAGGAGAAAATTATGGAAGCAACCATTGCTGCAATTGCCACTGCCCTGGGAGAGGGTGGTATCGGCATCGTCAGAATCAGCGGAGAAGAATCTCTGCCCATTGCGAATAAAATATTCCGCGGTGCAGCGCTGAAAGAGCGTATGCTGACTTACGGACATGTTTATGACAATTTCACAGGGGAAACCATCGACGAAGTCATGGCAGTTTACATGAAGGGCCCGCGTTCCTACACAGCTGAGGATGTGGTGGAAATTCAGTGTCACGGCAGCGTGGTTTCACTCCGCAAAATATTAGCGCTGGCTTTAAAGAACGGCGCGCGTCTGGCTGAGCCCGGCGAATTTACCAAGCGTGCATTCCTGAACGGCCGTCTTGACCTGACCCAGGCGGAAGCAGTCATCGACCTGATTCGTGCCAAGAGTGACAAGACCTTCGACGTGGCACTGTCTCAGCTGGAAGGTAAGTTCTCTCAGACCGTAAAGGCCATCCGTGCAGATTTTGTGAATCTGCTGGTGCAGATTAC
>JAFYKS010000236.1 GCA_017537495.1 Bacillota bacterium
AGACGTGCCTCAAGCATACATCAACTTCAAGAAGGAAAACCAACAAGCTTTAGGTAGAATATCATAAATTTCCTATATTATCATACCATAAATCTTGATTTTGTAAACCATTTATTGTATAATACCTTCTCGTGATTTTAAGAATTTAAGTAAGGAGGATATTAATGACAGAGAACGAACGTCTCGAAAAAGACCGTATTGAAAAACTGACTGATGAATTAGCCAGTGAAGTAAAGAAGCATATACCGCCCGCTGAAAACAAGATGGGTACGGTCCCGGTAAAAAAACTCCTTTTGAGCATGGCATGGCCGGCAATCCTGTCCATGACCATCAATGCTCTCTATAACATAGTAGACAGTATCTTCGTAGCAAGAGTAAGTGAAGATGCCTTTACAGCAGTATCTATCGTTAATCCGATTCAGATGCTGATTATTGCGCTGGCAGTAGGCAGCGGTGTGGGTGTTAATTCTCTGATTGCCAGAATGCTGGGTGCACGAAAGCAGGAAATGGCTGATAAGGCTGCAAGTACAAGTATCCGCATTGGACTTTTCAACTATCTGATTTTCCTGGTGATTGGTCTGTTTGTTACCGTTCCGTTTGTCGGATCTTATGCGGAAAGAGGAACGGAAATCTTTGATGCAGCTGTAACTTACATGCGAATTATCTGCATGGGCAGTCTGTTTATTCATGTACAGGTACAGATTGAAAAAGTACTTCAGTCTACCGGCAACATGGTGGCACCTATGGCATGCAGCCTGACCGGTGCAGTTATTAATATTATTCTGGACCCGATTCTGATTTTCGGTCTGCTTGGATTCCCTGAGATGGGAGTGGCCGGTGCTGCAATTGCAACCGTTTTCGGACAGTTCTGCAGTTTGATCGTTGGAATCATCTTTATGGTAAAGGGGGAACATCTGGTACATGTGAAGCTGTTTGGCTTTAAGATGGACTGGCATATCGTAAAGGAAATCTATAAGGTTGGTTTCCCGTCCATTATCATGCAGGCAATCGGTTCTTTCATGCTGATTTTCTACAACATGATTCTGGTCGTATATTCCACCACAGCCGTTGCCGTACTGGGTGTATACTTTAAAATTCAGTCCTTCGTTTTCATGCCGGTATTCGGTATGACACAGGGGGCTATGCCGATTTTGGGCTACAACTTCGGTGCCAGAAACAAGGCCCGCCTCATGGAAACTTACAAGTTTGGTCTTTCCATGGCTATGCTGGTTATGGCATGCGGATTTATTCTGTTCCAGACTGCACCAAATCATCTCCTGGGAATGTTTGATGCGTCTGCTGAAATGCTGGAAATGGGTGTTCCTGCACTGAGAATCATCAGCATCTGCTTCATGCCTGCAGCCTTCGGTATTATGACATCCACCATGTTCCAGGCTATCGGTCATGGTGTACTCAGCCTGCTGGCATCTCTGCTCCGTCAGATGTTCGGTATTCTGCCTCTGGCATGGATTCTGATCCGCATCGGCGGTGTAACTCTGTCCTGGGCATCCTTCCCACTGGCAGAATTAATTGGCCTGACATATTCAGCATGTGTGCTGATCTGGCTTTATAAGAAAGAAATTAAAAATCTGTAAGAAAAAACGCCTGACGAACAATATCGCCGGGCGTTTTGTTTTTTCATTATGATTGTTTATTTTTCAGGCAGCGGTTCGAATTCGATTTCGTCGCCGTAGAATTCTCTTGTTTCAGAGTCCATTTCCACCAGGTCGAAGATCAGCGGATCACGGATCAGGTGTTTCCATACGGTATAGGTTGCCTGTACGAAGTCAGGGTTCAGCTCCATGTGTTTGTCGATGAGAGGGCAGCTGTAAGGCAGCTCTTCATGGTTGCGGATCAGATGGAGAGTGCCGTCTTCAGTGAGATGTGGGGCGAGAGGGTATGTGCGGCACTGCAGCGGGCGCTTCTCACGAGGGCAGATTGGCGGTGTTTTGCAGCGAACGAAATAAACGTTGCCGAACCAGGAATCTGGAAATTCAAAATCTTCAGCACGTTCTACAGACCATTTCAGCCAGTCATCTTTCTTATTGTGAATCTTTTCTTCACCGGGATATAAGTAAATCCCCATTTCATAATCGGTCCCGTCTGCATTGGTAGAATCATCGGGACAGCTGCAGCATGCAGCTCCGCAGAGTTTGCCGCAGTCATAATCGACCGGAGAAACCCGGTCCAGAAGGCGGTAAATGGCCTTCCATGTACGTATCTTAATTGTAGTCTTCATACACACGATTATATGCGAATCCAGTCGAAAAATCAATGGTTAAAAAATTTTAACAAAACCTGAACAGGGGTTAAATCCTCCTTAACACCGTCTTAACCGTCTCATGAAGTACAATAATATTAAAATATTTTAAGTAATTTGACGCATTATGCGCTTTTTTGATGCGCAAAAATATAAAAACAGAGGTAAGAAGAGATGAGACTGGGAATTGATGTAGGCTCTACAACCGTAAAGCTGGTAATGGTTGATGAGCAGGACAATATAACTTATCAGAGATATGAGCGGCACATGTCCAGCGTGTTTGACAAGGTGAAAGAACTGCTGCAGGACATGATTAAAGAAAAGGGAAATCAGCTGGTGCAGCTGGTTATTACAGGTTCCGGCGGCCTGGCATTATCCGAAAAGATTGGTGCTCGCTTTGAACAGGAAGTTGTGACCTGTTCTCTGGCTGTGGAAAAACTGATTCCGCAGACTGATGTAGCCATCGAGCTCGGCGGTGAAGACGCCAAAATTACATTTTTCGGACAGAGTATCGAGCAGCGTATGAATGGTACCTGTGCAGGGGGCACCGGTGCATTTATCGATCAGATGGCGATTCTGCTGAACACAGACAGTGATGGACTTAATGAAGCTGCAAAAGGTTACGATGTTATTTATCCCATTGCAGCACGTTGCGGTGTATTTGCAAAGACAGATATTCAGCCGCTGATTAATGAAGGGGCGCCGGTTGAAAACCTGGCTGCATCCATCTTCCAGGCAGTCGTAAATCAGACCATCAGCGGTCTGGCGTGTGGCCGCAGAATCAAGGGAAATGTAGCATTTCTGGGCGGTCCGCTTACATTTATGAGTGAGCTGAGGAAGCGTTTTATTGAAACGCTGGATCTGAAGGAAGAACAGGTTATTTTCCCGGATAACTCTAAATATTTCGTTGCACTGGGTGCTGCTTTTATGGCAGAAAAGTGTGAACCGGTGCAGCTTAACCATATTCTTGAAAAAATCAGCGGTATCAATCCTGCAGAAGGCATGGCCACAAAACGTGTGGACCCGCTGTTCCGTGATGCCAATGAATATAAGGAATTCAAAGAACGTCACAACAGAGCAAAAATCAGCAGAAAACCTCTGGAAGAAGCAGAGGGTGCTGTGTTCCTTGGAATCGATGCGGGTTCAACTACAACCAAGGCTGCACTGATTGACAGGGACCGCAATCTGTTGTATTCCTTCTACCGCAATAACGAAGGAAATCCTCTGGAAGCTACAAAAGAACTGCTTAACGAAATATACAGCAAACTTCCGAAATCCTGCTACATCGGAAGAACAACCGTTACAGGCTATGGTGAAGGACTGATTCAGGCCGGTTTTAAGGCTGACGAGGGAATCATTGAAACCATGGCTCATTATCATGCTGCCGATGAATTTCTGCCTGGAGTAGACTTCATTCTGGACATCGGCGGACAGGATATGAAGTGTATGCGCATCAAAGATGGCGCAATTTACAATATCATGCTAAACGAAGCCTGCTCCTCCGGCTGCGGTTCTTTCATCGAAACCTACGCACGTTCTGTAGACATGAAGGTGGAAGATTTTGCGCAGGTTGGTCTGTTCTCACAGAGTCCGGTGGATCTGGGCACCCGCTGCACTGTATTCATGAACTCCATGGTAAAGCAGGCTCAGAAGGAAGGTGCGACTATCGGCGACATCGCTGCCGGTCTGTCTTATTCCGTAATCAAGAACGCATTATATAAAGTAATCAAGCTGAGAAATCCGGAAGATGCAGGAGAAAGAATCGTGGTTCAGGGTGGTACATTCCTTAATGAGTCCGTACTTCGTGCCATTGAAAAGGTCCTGGGACGTGAAGTTGTACGTCCTGACATCGCAGGCATCATGGGGGCCTATGGATGTGCTCTGTATTCCCTGGAAAACTGGACAGAGGGAACTGTTTCTGCTGTAGCAGGTGAAAACGATCTTCTTGGTTTTGCTTCCGGCACTGTGAATGCCCGCTGCAGCCGCTGTGAAAACAAGTGTATGCTGACCATCACAAAGTTCGAAGACGGACAGCGCTATATCACAGGCAACCGCTGCGAAAAGGGTGCCGGTAAGACGGATGGTGAAAATGAACTTCCAAACCTTTATGAATATAAGCTGAAGAGACTCTTCGGATATAAACCTCTGATGACGCAGCAGGCTAAGAGAGGTCATGTTGCAATTCCGAGAGTTCTGAATATGTATGAAAACTATCCGTTCTGGTTCACCTTCTTCACGAAACTTGGCTTCCGGGTAATTCTCTCCCCAATGTCCAGCAAGGAACTCTATGAAAAGGGCATTGATACCATTTCTTCTGATACAGCATGCTATCCTGCAAAGCTGGTTCATGGCCACATCAAAGCCCTGGTAGAACAGGGAGAAAAGTGGATTTTCTATCCTTGTATCAATTATGAGCAGAACGAAGATCCTCTGTCACAGAACCATTATAACTGTCCGGTGGTTGCTACATATCCTGAAGTAATCGCTAACAATATGAATGAGCTGTTTGAAGAACACGGTGTGACTTTCACTCATGATTTCCTGCCGTATGATGACGATAAACGCCTGGCAAAACGTCTGGCTGCGGTGCTTACCGGCCGTGGAATTACTTTCCGGGAAATCAGGGATGCGGTTGCAGCAGCACGTGAAGAACAGAACCGTTTCAAGGCAGATGTGGAAGCAGAAGGACAGCGTGCAATTCGCTATGCAGAGGAACATGGCAAAAAAGCAATCGTCCTTTCCGGACGTCCTTACCATCTGGATAAAGAAATCAATCACGGCATCGATAAGATGATTACGTCCTATGATATGGTTGTACTGTCTGAAGACTCCGTATGCAGACTGGGCAATCTGCCGCGTCCTGTACGTGTTCTGGACCAGTGGACCTATCACTCCAGACTTTATAAGGCTGCAGATTATGTGGGAACAAGAGATGATATGGAACTGGTGCAGCTGAATTCCTTCGGATGCGGTGTAGATGCAGTTACAACTGACCAGGTAGAAGAAATTCTGGAGCAGCACAACAAGTTATATACCGTTCTCAAAATCGACGAAGGTACCAATCTTGGAGCAATCCGCATCCGTATCCGTTCTCTGAAAGCGGCCATGGAAGAACGGTGGAAACACCATGTAAAGCCAAATTATAATGCTGAGCCTTACCGCCGCGTTGTGTTTACAGAAGCCATG
>JAFYKS010000237.1 GCA_017537495.1 Bacillota bacterium
AGTGCTTACGCTACTTTTGTAATCACTGGTACTCCTCAGACTGTAACCTTAAACCAGGATTCTTCTGTAAAGGTTTACAAGGATACTGATCCGTTCAAGGTAACTGCAAAGGCTACCGGCGACGGTACTGGCTTCATCTACACTTCCAGCAACCCAGAAGTTGCGACTGTATCTTCCACCGGTTATGTGACAATCAAGTCCATCGGCCGTGCTAAGATTACTGCTACAACTGTAGGTATGAAGAAGTCTGAAGAAGCTTCCGCTTCCTTCGTTGTTAAGGTATATCCTGACAAGACTACCATCTCCAAGAAGCCTTGGACTGAAGGTAAGAAGGGTTCCCTGAGAGTAAGATGGGATATCCAGGAAGATGCTACTTACTACGAAGTAAGATACTCCAGAGATAAGTCCTTCAAGAAGGGTACTTATAAGACTAAGAAGGTTACCGCTTCCGAAAAGTACGATACTCAGTCCACTTCCCTGAAGGAACTGTACAGCGGCAAGACCTACTACGTAAAGGTTAGAGCCGTTAAGGTTGTTTACAATGACTTCGGCGAAGAACTGAAGTACTACGGCAAGTGGTCCGGCTGGAGATCTGCTAAGACTAAGTAATTAAAAATGAATTAATTGGAATATTTCCAATCACGAAAGACCCGGGTGCAATGCATCCGGGTCTTTTTTTCTTATCGCAAATATACGATACAAAAAATCCCTGAAAATCGACAGAAAATCCCTGAAATATGACATTTAGTGAGAATTTTTCTTGAACTGCAGATAATACATGCTATACTGCGGGTACGAATTACATATTTCAGGAGGAAAAAAATGATGAAACAGAGTCAGAAAAGTAAATATACAATCTGCCATCCGGTAGTATTTGCCATGGTGATGCAGGACACTGAGTTATGCAGGGAATTACTGCAGCGGATTTTACCGGAAAGAAAGATTCGGGAGATACGGTTCCTTAGCGCAGAGGAAGACGGTACAGCAGAGACTTTGGGAAAGAGTCAGGGGATACCGGTTAAACTGGAAACGGAGAAGACCATTATTGTCGGACTCAATTCGAAATCCATTCGTCTGGATGTTCTGTTCGAGGATGATGAGGTGTGGTATGATCTGGAGATGCAGGTCTACGATACTGACAGTCCGGCTAAACGAAGCCGGTACTATCATGCTGCGAAAACAGTGGCCAGTTTTAAACGTGGACAGCTGTACAGCAAATTAAAACCGGGCTATGTAATCTTTATTTGTATGTTCGACCAGCTTGGACTGAATCAGCCGCTTTATTGTTTTGAAATGAGAGAAATAAAAAATTTCTTGCCATTGAACGATGGGCAGGTTACAATATTCCTGAACGGAGTGTGTACCGGTGAGGTGCCTGCATGCTTGCAGCCGTTCTACCTTTATCTGCAGAATGGGGCAATCAATGGGGACGAGTTTGTTTTACGTATGGATGCTGCTGTGCAGGAGGTAATCCAGAAGGAGGAGGTGCGGTACTGGGTGACGATACATGACGAAATCGAAATGTGGAAGAACGCAGCAGATGAAGCGAAATCGGAAGCCTTAGCCAGAATTGCGGCTGCGAAGGCGGAAATAGAAGCTGCGAAGGCGGAAATAGAAGCAGCACAGGCGCAGACAGAAGCAGCACAGATGCAGGCAGAAACTGCACAGGTAGAAGCAGAAGCCGCAATAAGCCTGAACCGTTTAACAGAGAAGCTTCTGGAACTGGGACGGGCTGAAGATGCTATGTGTGCACTGAAAGATGAAGAGCGCAGACAGATACTGATGGAAGAATTAAATTTATAACAGTAAGTGGAGAGACCGGCGGAATGCCGGTCTCTTGTTTTCTCAGAATTGTTTTTTCTGCTTGTAGTACCGCGGAAATCATCGTATAATGAAACTATCTATATGCGTTTTAATGCGCTGAAAGTGAGGCGGGGTTATTATGAAGAGAGATATGACGAAAATTATGACGCTGGTGCTTACCCTGGCACTTGTGTTTACCATGACATGCGGAACAGGTTTTGCCCAGGAGGCTCCGCTCCTGATTTTGCCGAGTCCTGCAGCGGAAACCGGGGCACCGGCAGCAGACCTGGCGGGGGCAACTGTAACGGTTTCTCCGCAAAACACGGTCTATACCGGTTCTGTTATTACACCGAAGGTGACCGTTCAGCTGGACGGTAAGACTCTGGAAGCCGGTACCGATTATACCGTGAACATGCCGGAAATTAAGGATGCAGGCGTGTATTTCGTAAGTATCGCAGGTATGGGAGCATATACTGGGACCAATTCATCAGGATGCAGCGTAATGCCGGTGAATCTGTCCCAGGCCGCAATCAATGCGTCCCGTGAACTGACTACCGCAGATCTGACACCGGATAAAAAGTCTCTTTCTCCTGCGGCAATTCAGTCTGCAGTAAAAGTGACCCAGCTGGGTGTGGATGTGAGCAAGTGGTGTACTTTCACATCATCTGTCAGCGGAAACAATGTGACTGTTACTGCTTCCATCACAAATGGAGACGGAACCAATCTGGTGAATTCTTCTGTCAGCAAGTCTTTCACCATGAAGACAAATATGAGCGACTGTGTCATTGAAATTCTGGATTACAAGCAGGTCTACAGCGGTGAGGCACTGAAACCGGCCGTGAAAGTATACAACCTGCTGGACAGCAGTGTTTTGAGAGAAAATCTGGATTACCTCCTGGAATACAAGGATAATGTCAATGCAGGCTATGCCATTGTGACAGCAAAGGGCGTGGGAAATTTCACAGGAACTACAGTGATGTACTTCGTTATCGAACCGAAGAATCTGTATAACTGCACCACCTTCATTACCGGCGGCAGAAGCAGCAGTGCCTTTACCGGCAAGGAAATCCAGCCTCAGGTTACCATCCGTGATGGTGCCAAGAAGGTTCTGGCTAAGGATAAAGACTACACCATTAAATATATCGACAAGGACAATCGTGTGGTTACTGGCCTGAAGGAAGCGGGGGAATACACCGTGACTGTGGAAGGCATCAACAACTACTCCGGCAAGGTGGTTCTGCCTTACGAAATCATCGGCACCGATGTGGACGGCTACAAGATCACCCTGCGCTACGACAAAGTAAAGGCTGACGGCACAGCGAAGAAACCGGAGATTTTGACGGTAAAACTGGGCGAAACATCCATGTTGACTTCCAATGAATACGACGTGTCCTATCTGGATCCATCCGGAAATCCTGTGACTGAAATGATCAAGCCGGGCGTTTATACCGTGGTTGTAACTGCCAAGAACGGTTTCTCCGGCACTATCACCACTACCTTTGAAATCGTGGGTGCGGAGCAGGAAATCACAGGTGTGAAGAACACCTATAAGGCATATAAGAAGACTGCCAACTTCAAGCTGGAGCCTGTGGCTTCCGGCGACGGAACCGGTTTCACCTTCGAATCCAGCGATCCTTCCGTAGCAACTGTGTCTGCAGACGGCGTGGTTGATGTGAAGAAACTGGGTCGTGCGGTGTTCACCATTAAGACCACCGGCGAAACCGTATATCAGCCGGCTGAAAAGTCTGTTATCGTCATGGTTTACCCTTATAAGGCTGTCATGACCAAGAAGCCTTGGACCGACGGCGCGAAGAAGTCCTTCGAGGTACGGTGGGAAACCCAGCCTGACGTGACCTACTACCAGGTACGTTATTCCCGCAATAAGGATTTCAAGTCCGGCACCTATAACACCAAGAAGGTAACACAGAACACCAAGGGCTACAAGACCCAGTCCACTACCATTAAGAACCTGAAGAGAGGCCAGAAGTACTACGTAAAGGTCCGCGCAGTGAAAGTCGTGGAAAACGAACTGGGCTAAAAAATGTACTACTACGGTAGCTGGTCTTCCTGGAAGTCCGTGGTGACAAAGTAA
>JAFYKS010000238.1 GCA_017537495.1 Bacillota bacterium
CTGCTGGCAGTACGGAGTCTGGCTTACCACGCGGGCAACCATACCGGTCTTATAAGTTCCCAGGTGTCCATCGGCCATCTTTACGATGTCGGCCCACTTCAGATTCCCCAGTTTGACACCTTTCTTCGTACCATATACACCATGTTCTGTATCCAGAATCAGGCGCGCCTCAGCACCCAGCGGATAAGGCTGAGATGCCAGTAATTTTCCATATTTATTAAATAATTCATAAATCTCGCGAGATACGCTGCTCATTGATTCATCCTCCTCAGGGTTATGCACTAAATTATATTTTACCCTGTTTTCAGAGGTCTTGTCAATGTCCGCCTATAAATAGTGCTTGATTTCCTTCGCCAAATTGTCTTCCAGCGTTACAAGGCGGCGGGCAATATCTTTCGAATCCTCATCTGCTGCCGCATACTCGTTAATATAACGGTTCAAAGACTTTACACCCATATTGCATCCGTCTGTCATCAGATCAGCGATAGTTTCATCGGAATTATCCATGGTCATCTTCACACTGGTCTTCATCCAGCTCATAACCTCTGCCATCAGGTTCGGTTCCTTGCCCTCATCATGAAAACGGTTCAGTGCCGCTTCCACCTCCCTGCCCAGATGCTCATGTCGCCGCTTGCACTCTTCCAGGGCCTCCTTCATCTTCGAACTCTTCACATATGGCAAAACATCGTCGATGGACTTTACTCCCATCTTAATCCCTGCGTCGCATTCACGCAGCAGTTTTATGGTATCACTTTCTATCATTCCACGTTCCTCCTGTTCGTTTATTTTACATTCATATATTATTTGCAATTTTTTTAAAAAATATTAAAAAAACACTTGCAAAATATATCGCATTGTGTTATATTAATAAAGGTGCTGATGCGGCACAGAAAAATATGGAGGATTGACCGAGTGGCTAAGGAGCTTGATTGGAAATCAAGTAAGGTGTAACAGCCCCGTGGGTTCGAGTCCCATGTCCTCCGCCATTAAACGGAAGTGAGAAATCACTTCCGTTTTTCTTTTTTGTTGAAATTTCAGACTTTCCCGTGTATAGGAGAAAACATCATTTTAATCCTTTTAACTCGAAAATGGTTACACTTTTCTCCGGTGATTACACCAGTTCAGGAAAGCGCCTGTTCTACTAAAGCAATTCGTTCCGATTTTGTCTTTCTGTCATAACAATAAGAGTTATATGTGGTTCTTTCGTCAGCATGACCTACCATCTCACGAATGGCATTGATATTAACACCACCGTCAATCAATGCTGAAATATAGGTCATCCTTGATTTATGACTGCTCTTGGCATAGGTGCCAATCCTCTTGCAGTATTTTTCATAGAGCTTACGAATGGAATAGTACGATAAAGGTTCTTCATCCACAGAGAAGATATACCCATCATGACACAATCCATGTTCTTTCTGATACGTTCTTGCCGTATCGATAATCCGCCGGGCTTCTGCCGTCAGCGGAACATAGCGGCCTTCATTATGTCCTTTTGTAAAATCAACCAATTCTTTCGTCTTGAACCGGTACATTCGATTTATATAAATCTCATCACCTTCAAGATCCTCATATCTTACAGCACAAAGTTCACCAATACGTATCCCTGTTTGAAACTGAAACATAACTGCCAGCGGTGCCAGTTTATGAACTGTCATACTTCCAGCTTCAAATTCTTCCCAGGCAGCACGATATAGTTTTTCAACTTCTTCCCTGGTAAATACCTGCATAAAACTAGGTTTCTTCCGTTTTGGCTTAAATACCATCCTGGCTTCAATATGTACTTTTCTAAACGGATTTTCCTTAATGTATTCTGCATCTACCGCATAGTCTAAAATCTGTCGCATTATCA
>JAFYKS010000239.1 GCA_017537495.1 Bacillota bacterium
ATGATGGCAGCGCAGCGGCAGCATCAACGGGTGCATATATGAATAAGGCTGTTTCTGCAGCCATGACGCCGGGTTCTATTTTCAAACTGGTTACTTCAGCAGCGGCTATCGATACGCTGCCGGCACTGGATGAATGGACTTTTACCTGCACCGGAAAACATGAGGTGGAAGGGGAGTTCGTAACCTGCTATTCTGCCCATGGTGAGCAGAACTTCCGGGCGGCACTGGCCAACTCCTGCAACTGTGCTTTTGCAGAGCTGACTCTCCGAATGACGCCGGAAACCATGGAAAAATATGTTGAAAAACTGGGACTGACCAGTTCCTACGATATTAATGGAATAAAGACTGCAGCAGGGCAGTTTGAGTTTGAAGCAGCCGGCATCAACCGTGCCTGGGCAGGTATCGGCCAGTATGAAGACCAGCTGAATCCGCTGTCCATGATGGTCTATATGGGAGCAATTGCAGGCGGCGGAACCGCAGCAGAGCCGATTTTGCTGAAAGGAAGCAAGGCTGGCAGCACAACACTGCTCAGTGCAGAAACTGCTGCTCAGCTGAAGGAAATGATGCGGAATAACGTGGTTTCCAATTATGGTGACGGAAACTTCCCTGACCTGGAGCTCCATGCCAAAACCGGCACTGCAGAAGTGGGTGAGGACAGAAGCCCTCATGGATGGTTTACCGGCTTCAGCGGCGACTATGCTTTCATTGTGTGCGTAGAAAACGGAGGCAGCGGCATCGGTGCAGCAGCACCTGTGGCCAATGCGATTCTCCAGGAACTGAAGTAAAATAAAAAAAGGATTTCAGGATTGCCTTCGCAATCTTGAAATCCTTTTCTTTTTTCATTTTTGTGGTTCTTATTCCAGAGCCTCTCCGGTTACATATTCGATAAAGCCCTTTGCATTTTCTGAACCGATATTGAACGTATGCTTCTTACCCATCAGGGATACATACAGATAGCCGCTGTCGCTGACACCAAACTGAATCTGGGATCCTGTCTGGTTGGAATCGGAAGTAAACAGTGCCTTGGCATTTCCGTTGGAGAAATTGCTGTCAGCTGCACGCTGTGCGCTGCTCTGATTCAGCAGATAATTCCAGGCAGCTTCTGCTGTGTCTGTACTGTAGCTGTGATTGGAGGAATATCCTACCATGGAAATCTGACAGCGTACATTGGCGGAGAAAGAAGTCTTCTTTTCCAGCCCCAGATCAGAAACAAGCTGACCCAGAGTAGACGGTGCATAATCTGCATTGGCATAAACCAGTGGCTGGTCGAAACCTTCCACATCCAGTGCAACCATAGCTGCTCTGGATACACCTTTCACTTCACGAACCTTTGCTTTTACTTCTGCTGCATTGGTAGTAGAAGTCTGCGGCAGGGCAATGGTTACTACTTCAATGGTTTCACCCACATCGGAGCGGGATACGGCTGCGCCGTCAACCACATAGTTGCCGTTGGAAACGGAGATGGAAGCAACCTGGCTGGTACCAATGATTTCATTAGTCCATGGAATTGCAGAAGTGCCTTCTGCACCAGGTGTTACCTTACCGTTGTCGGAATGATCCGGAGCAGGTTTGTCGGAAGTTTCTTTGTCGGAAGGAGTCTTTTCAGGCTCATTGCCGTCGCTGCTGTTGCTGCTGTCCTTTCCGTTAGACTTTCCGTTCTGCTGCGGTGTATCGGTTTTACCTTCGTTATCGGTCTTATTGCCGGTAACTTCAGGCTGCTGTACGTCACCGTCATTGTCGGAAACATCCGGAGTTTCATCGGAAGAAGTATCTTCTTCGCCGGATACCGGAGGAACGGTTTCATCATCACCAACCGGTGTCTGATCTTCATTTCCCTGGTTATCGATGCCGACAATCTGAGTATTCGGACCAACCGCCTGTTCAAACAGGTCCTGCACGCCGCTGGCGTCATCGCCGTCCGGTCCCAGTAACGCAAATGTAGATATCATAACAATGATGCTGGCCGCAACTGCTGTGCCGTAGTACCATATGGATTTGTTCGTTTTCTTTCGGTTATTTGCAAAATGTTTTCTTGGGGCGGATTCCACTGCTGCAATGGATGCGGCTGTTCCGGTGATTTCAGGCTGGGCCTGAGGGCGGAACGGAATCACATTATCGTTTTCTGTTACCTGAGAAGGTGCCTCTGCAGCAATCTTTGCGAGCAGGCTTCCGACTACATCGTCAGAAGGCTCCATCTGCATTTTCATACTGCGAAAGATATCGTCGCAAAATCCATCGCGAAATATTTCGTCAGTCATTATAGCCTTCCTCCTTAAGTTTTTCCTTCATCATTTCTCGGCCACGCATGAGCTGAACCTTTACAGTGCTGGACTTCAGGTCCAGAACCTTACAGATCATATCAATGGACAGGTCCTCGAAATAAAAAAGGTGGAGAACTGTTCGATATTTCTCCGGAAGGGCCTGCAGAGCTACATAGACTGCATTCTCTTCCTTAGTCTGAAATTCAAATGACTCTTCTTCCATTTCGTCCATAGGGACCGTACGCTTGCGGTAAGTACTGTCTACTACACGCTTGGAACAGTTGATGGTGGTCCGGATGAGCCACGCTTTTCGATGCTCTTCGTCATTAAACTGAGGATTGGTTCTGAAGTAAATCAGGAACACTTCCTGGAAAATGTCGTCGGCATCGTCACGGCTGCTCACGTAGGACAGAGCCACACTGTAGACGGTTCCTTTGTAACGCTGGATGACGGTCTCAATACTTTCGTTCTGCACAAAAGTCTCAGCCATCGTCGTCCTCCTTACATAATTAACTCAAAGTTGACCCCTAAAAGGTTACAGAAAAAATAAAAAAAATTGCAAATTCCATGAAATTTTACTTTTAATTTGCACTTCATACATATAAACGGATAATTCCATAATATGGTCACATATTCCTGACATTTTTTTCAGAAATATTACAGGAAAAGTGCTAAAATATAAGTAAACAATTTTCACATCAAATTATTATATCAAAATACAGAGGATAACACAATGGTAACTTTCTTAAGAAAATCGTAAGGAAGTGAATACGGGTTTTGTAATATTTCGCTTTTATATTAAAAGTGTACCGGAAAGGGGTACGGACTGGAGGAACACATGGCAGATCTGATACAAAAAGAGAAACAGCTGAATATTCTGGTATGCGACGATGACCGTGAAATCGCAGGAGCAATCGAAATCTATCTGCGGAACGAGGGGTACAGGGTCTTTAAGGCCTATGACGGTTTTCAGGCACTGGAAACGGCGAGACGGGAGACTTTGCACCTGATTATTATGGACATCATGATGCCGAACATGGACGGAATACAGGCAACCATGAAAATCCGTGAGGAAAAGAACATCCCGATTATCATTCTGTCAGCCAAATCAGAGGACTATGACAAGATTACGGGACTTAATGTAGGTGCTGACGATTATGTGACCAAACCGTTCAATCCGCTGGAACTGATTGCCCGTGTCAAATCTCAGCTGCGGCGGTACACCAGCCTGGGAAGCATGAGCGCGGCACAGGCGTCCGGTATTTATCAGTCAGGGGGGCTGTGCGTAGATGACAATGAAAAAAGGGTGACACTGGATGGAGAAGAGGTCCTGGTTACACCGATTGAATTCGGAATTCTGAAAATGCTGACGGAAAACGCCGGAAGGGTGTACAGCATCGAGCAGATTTACGAACAGGTGTGGCAGGAACCGGCCTACAATGCGGACAATACGGTGGCAGTTCATGTACGCCGCATCCGTGAGAAAATCGAAATCGATCCGAAAAATCCAAGATATTTAAAGGTGGTGTGGGGAATTGGATACAAAATTGAAAAAATTTAGTTATGGTTTGCTGTGGGTGCTGCTGATTGTCAGTGTGACAGCCGCAGGGGTTAATTTCAGTACATTTGCGGCCATGATGGAGATTCAGCGGTATAATATGGATTCGGACATTCGGCATGGCTTTTATGATGAAGACGGAGTCTGGATTGAGTATGAAAGTATATGGCAAGGGGACATTCTGATGGAACCTGCTGAATTTATGGATCAGTTTACTGCTGGAGGAATCGCAGCTGCAGTATGCGCTGTGGCAGCACTGGTTCTGCTGATTCTGATCCTGGTCTTTGCTGGAAAGAAGAAAAACGGAGAAATCTGCCTTAACTGGTATGACCGTATCTGGTCCGAAATCCATGTGATGTCAGTGGGCGGGTTTGCTGCGGCATTTACAGCACTGACAATTTTTCTGTATGAACTGTGGCCGGCGCAGGACTGGTTCGGAATGTTCATGTCAGACTATGCAGATGCACAGCACTATGGAATACCTAACGGTCTGGCTGCAGGCCTGATTATTCTGTCCATGGTTGGTTCTGCCATCTTCTGTTTGACCTCTCTGGTGAGTCTGGTGAAGAAACTGAAGGCGGGACAGTTCTGGGAAACTTCTTTTATCGGCGGAATTCTGCTGTACATATGGCGCAGCGTCCGCGGCAGTGACCGGACCACTCTGAAAGTGATGCTTTATCTGATAGGACTCTGTGGGGTTGCAGGTTTCTGCGGCGTGCAGGTGTACTGGCATGGCTGGAGCAACGAAGGCTGGATTTTAATCGGGGCGGCGGCGTGTATCCTGCTGATTTTGCTGGTGGTACCGGCCAAAACACGCAAGTTCCGGGAGATCCGAAGTGCGGCAGCGGAAATCCGCAGCGGCAATCTGGCGTGCAAAGTCCCTGTGAACCCGGGCAGAAGCGGCCGTCTGGACGAACTGGACCGGCTGGCAGTGGATCTGAATCATATCGGGGAAGCTCAGCAGGAAGCCATCGCAAGCGAACTGAAAAATCAGCGCATGAAGACCGAACTGATTTCCAACGTGTCTCATGACCTTAAGACTCCTCTGACTTCCATGACTGCGTACATCGATCTTCTGAAGAAGGAAGGATTGGACAGTCCGAATGCAGCAGAATATCTGGAAATCATCGATAAAAAGACACAGCGGCTGAAAGCACTGACAGAAAATCTCTTTGAAGCGGCGAAGGCATCCAGCGGTGCCATTCCGGTTACCATCGGTGAAATTGACCTGGCGGCACTGGTGAGCCAGAGCCTGGCGGAAATGGAAGAAAAGCTTTCTGCCCGCGGCCTGACTGCAATCGTGCGGAATGAGTGCGAAGGATATCCGGAGGGCTGCAGAGTTCTGGCAGACGGTCAGCTTCTGTGGCGCATCATCGAAAATGTCCTGGGAAATGTGAGCAAATACGCTTTGAATGGAAGCCGCGTCTATGTGAATATGAGCAAGCAGGTTTCTTCGCGTCCGGATCAGCCGGATCGAATTCTGCTGGAAGTGAAAAATATTTCCGCAGATCCTCTGAATATTTCAGCCGATGAACTGATGGAACGGTTCAAACGGGGCGATGAATCCAGAAATACGGAAGGCAGCGGACTGGGTCTGGCCATCGCACGTGACCTGGCATCCCTGATGGGCGGTGAGTTCGATGTGAGTATTGACGGCGACCTGTTTAAGTCCTGCATCCTTCTGGACGAAGCAGTCAGTGCACAGCAGGTTCGCAGGGCAGAATCTGACCGTACATTCATGGCTGATTTTCCGTCAAAATCTGATATTGCGGCCTCTGCAGCTGAAAAAAAGGATGCGGCAATGCAGGCTGTACGCGGTGCTGTTGGAATCGTAAAGGAAAAAGCAGATGCAAAGAAGGCAGACAAGGCTGCGAAGAAGCAGGAAAAACTTCAGAAGTCCGCATCTGCAGGACAGACATCAGAAGAATACGTTCCGCCCCTGGTGGTATTTGAAGATGTACCCGTTCCAGAATACGAGACAGTAAACGAAGACAAGTAAGTTAATACTATCATGTAAAACAGGGCAGTCCTTTGGGATTGCCCTTTTCGCATCTTAACATTGTTGGCAATTGCAGTTGAGGCGGTTTTCGTGTATAATGATAGCGGAAGATTATATTCTGTTTGAGGATGGTATTGAAATTATGAAAGAATTATATATTAAGGATTTGAGAAAGGACCAGGAAGTGGTGGAGTTTTTCATGGTGAAGGCCTGTGCTGTAAAGACCGGCTCCAATGGAAAACAGTATCTGGACATCACTCTCGGAGATAAGACCGGGGAACTGAGCGGTAAGAAATGGGATGTCAGTGATGGAGAATATCCTGCTCTCGTTGAAATAAAAGAAAAAGAAATCGTAAAGGTAAAGGCAGTCATCACAGAGTGGGCTGGTCAGCTCCAGTTCCGTGTACAGCGGATCCGGAAGGCAAACGATCAGGACGGTATGGTTATCGGTGACTTCGTGAAAGCGGCACCGGAAGAACCGCAGGAAATGTATGATTACATCTTCGGCGTAGCTTCCGCACTGAAGGATGAGGAACTGAGAGCTCTTGCCTTACGTATTTTGACGGAAAACAGGGAGCGGCTGCTTTATTATCCGGCCGCATCCAAGAATCACCATGCACAGCTGGGCGGCCTGCTGTATCATACCAAGCGTATGCTCATGACCGGACAGCGTGTATGTGAGGTGTACACCAATCTGAATCCGGATCTGGTACTGATCGGTGTGATCCTTCACGACATGGAAAAACTCAATGAAATCGAAGCCGATGTGGACGGAATTGCCAGCGGATATTCCTTCGAGGGACAGATGCTGGGACACCTGATCCAGGGTGTGAAAACAGTAGACCGTATGGCACTTGAAATGGGCATGGACCGGGAAAAGGCACTGATGCTGGAACATATGATTCTGGCACACCACTACGAACCGGAATTCGGAAGCCCGAAGAAACCGCTGTTCCCGGAAGCAGAGGTGCTGCACTACCTGGATATTCTGGATGCCAGAATGTTCGATATGCAGACAGCTCTGGAAGCAACACAGCCTGGCGAATTCAGCGATCGTGTGTGGACGCTGGATAACCGCAAGCTGTATAAGCCGGCGAATATATAAGTGTGTGGGGCCGCCGATGCGGCAGAAAAGTTGGAAGAGGTAAACACAAATGATTAAACTGCCAAAAGAAGTAAACAAAATAATGAAAACTCTGGAAACTGCCGGTTTTGAGGCTTATGCTGCAGGTGACTGTGTCCGCGGAACTCTCCTGGGTGAGGATCCCTATGGCTGGGATATTGTTACCTCCGCAGGTGGAGAAAAACTGAAGGAACTTTTCCCGGAAGGCGAAGTTATCAGCGAAAAATTCGGAATTGTACGTCTGGAATTTATTGAAGAAGTTTATGACAAGGACGGAAATTTCCTGGGCGAAGAAGGCATTATCGCTGACGTGGCGCCTTACAGAAACGGCGGAACCATTGAGACGGAAATGGCCAGAAAGGATTTCACCATTAATGCCATTGCTGACAGCCCTTATAAGGTGGCTGACCCGTATGAAGGCCGTGAAGACATTCGTAAGAAACTGGTGAGAACTGTTGGTGATGCAGATGTTCAGTTTAAGGAACAGCCGATTCAGATGATGCGTGCTCTCCGCTATGCTGCGCAGTACGGATTTGACCTGCATAAGAGTGTATATGATGCAATTTGTGCCAACTACGGACTTCTGGAAAACGTGGATATGAAGAAAGTCCGTGACGAGCTTCTGGGACTGATGGGAGCCCCTCATGCAGGAAAGGGCCTGAACATGCTGATGGATACCGGTCTGCTGAAGGTGGTTCTCGGCGAAGATGCAGTGGCACATCTGACCAAAAGAGAAATGTCTGACCTGACCACACTCTGTGAAAATGTGGATAAGACACAGCAGGTTCCGGAACGCCGTATGGGTCTTCTCTATACCTGCATCGATAAAAAGAAAGCTTTTGATTCCATCGATAAGCTGCAGTTTGAGGAACCTCTGCGCCAGCATTTCATCGATGCGGCCAAGGATATGGCGAAACTGTATTTCGTAGCACAGAAGCCGGATCTGAAAAAGTTCATCTATGCCAGAGGATGGGACCGCTATAACTATATGGCCAGCCTGGAAAAGGCACAGCGAATCGTTTTCGATCATTTCAACGAAACGAAGATTAAGAGTAAGATCTATCTGCTGGAAGAAATCAAAATGTACCGCGAGCCAATTTTCGAAGATGAACTGGCTGTCGATGCCAACGATCTGATGGAAGCCGGCATCTGCAGCAGTCCGGAAGATGCAGCGAAGATGCTGACCATGCTGGTAGAAGAGATGCATGTACATCCTCGTAAGAATACCCGTAAGGATCTGCTCGAACTGGCCAATAAGTATAAGAAATTCAAGTTTTTAACCTGGACGAGAGGCGTACATTGGTTACATTAAACAACATCACAAAAATAAGCCAGGTCACCCCAGAGGTGACCTTGTTTTTACGCGGACTTGGTTTTTCCAATTATTACATCATTAAAATTTTCAACCTGGTGGGTGAGGC
>JAFYKS010000240.1 GCA_017537495.1 Bacillota bacterium
ACAGCTATAACGATTTTGCCATTCTGTACCGTACCAATGCCCAGTCCCGTCTTTTCGAAGACGCACTGAAGGCAAGAGGTATTCCGTATCAGATTCTTTCCGGTTTCTCCTTCTATGAAAGAAAAGAAACCAAGGACATGATCTGCTACATGCGTCTGGTAATCAATCCGGCCGATGATCTGGCACTGAAGCGTGTTATCAATGAGCCGAAGCGCGGTGTGGGTGCTACGACTCTGGCCAAAATCGAAGCACTGGCAGGCGTTCACGGCATCAGCATGTTTGATGCTCTCTGCATGGACGAGGTGATTTACAGTCTGCCGGCCAAGGCAGGTAAGGCTGTGAAGGAAATGGTGGACATCATCCGCCTCTGCCAGGATGAGCGCCAGAACCTGCGTATCTCCGATATCTATGATAACCTGATTATCAAGACAGGCTACATGAAAGCACTGGAAGATACCAACACCGTGGAAGCTGAGAGCCGCATCGAAAACCTGCTGGACTTCAAATCGTTTATTGCCGATTTTGAGAAGGATAAGGCGGATGCCGGCGAAGAAGCCACTCTGGAAGAGTTCCTGGAAAAAGTGGCGACTGACGGCGACCAGGATAAATATGACGAAAATGCAGGCAAGGTAACCATGATGACCATGCACTCCGCCAAGGGGCTGGAGTTCCCTGTGGTCTTCATGCCTGGTATGGAAGACGGACTCTTCCCAGGTTACCGTGCTTTTGAAAATATGGACGGCATGGAAGAAGAACGCCGTCTGTGCTATGTAGGCATCACCAGAGCGAAAGAAAAACTCTACATGACCAGTGCAGCTTACCGAGTACTCTTTGGTAAGGGCGACTCTACCCGTGAGTCTACCTTCATGCGTGAACTGGATAAGCGACTGCTGACAGGGGATGCTGTTTATGAACCGAGCCGTCGTACCGATAACCGTCTGGGAGTATACACCGGAAGTCCGGATGGATTCTCCGAACCTGTATATTCACCGTTCGGCGGACAGAATATTCCGGTGCAGAGCGGAAGTACTTATGCAAGCCAGGGCCGCGTCATGACTCCGGCAGAAATTGCAGCTGCAAGAAGCGGACGGACTGGTATGACCGGCAGCAGCACAGCAGGACGCAGCCAGACTCCAGGAATGACCGGAGCTTACGGTTCTCCTGCCGCACGCAGCAGTTACGGAACCATGGGCTATGACCCGCTGAAGGCATCCAGACAGGCCTCTGCTCAGGCAGCAGCAGGTTCTGCAGGTGCAGACTTCAGCGTAGGGGACCAGGTAACCCACGGCAAGTTCGGCTTTGGTACTGTAGTTGATGTGGATGCCAAGACCGTTACCGTCATGTTCGAAGCAGCAGGACAGAAGAAGCTGGCCAAGGGCATCGCACCGATTAAGAAAGTATAGGGAGGACAGACATGTCTGAACACAGAGAAAAAATAGAACAGATGCAGAACCTGATTGTTCTGCTGAACCAGGCTTCCAGAGCCTACTACCAGGAAAGCCGTGAAATCATGAGCAACTTCGAGTACGACCGTCTGTATGATCAGCTGGTGGAGCTGGAAAAAGAAACAGGAGTTACTCTGTCCAAGAGCCCGACCATGGAAGTAGGCTACGAAGTTCTATCCGACCTGCCGAAGGAAGCACATCCGTCCCGGATGCTTTCCCTGGATAAGACCAAAGACCGTGATCAGCTGGTGAGCTGGCTGGGCAGCCAGCAGGGCGTTCTCAGCTGGAAACTGGACGGATTAACCATCGTATTGACCTACGAGGACGGCAAGCTGGTGAAGGCTGTAACCCGTGGAAACGGTGAAATCGGCGAAGTGGTGACCAGCAATGCCCGCATGTTCACCAATCTGCCAGTGGCAATTGATTTCAAGGGAAGACTGGTGCTCCGCGGTGAGGCTGTGATCAGCTATCCGGATTTTGAGAAGATCAACGAAACCATCACCGATGACGGTGCAAAATACAAGAA
Source organism: Bacillota bacterium (assembly GCA_017537495.1). Taxonomy (GTDB): domain Bacteria; phylum Bacillota; class Clostridia; order Peptostreptococcales; family Anaerovoracaceae; genus RGIG7179. The sequence goes on from JAFYKS010000240.1 coordinate 1,972, forward strand.
CCCAAGAAACCTCTGCTCCGGCTCCGTGCGTCAGCTGTCAAACAAGGTGACGGCTGAACGTCACGTGCGTTTTTACGGATTCAGCCTGGTAAGCGCGGAAGGTGACGATGCGCCTGCGTTCCATCTGCGTTCTGAGCAGATGGAATGGCTGGCTGCTCAGGGATTCAATGTGGTACAGCACAAGATTGTGGATGCCGGAAGCCTGAAGGACGTAATCGAGTGGTTCGCAGAGGAAGTGGAAGACTTCATCATTCCATCCGATGGCCTTGTATTGTTATTAGACGATATTGCCTATGGACAGTCTTTGGGCCAGACGGCAAAGTTCCCAAGGGATGCCATCGCATTCAAGTGGCAGGATGAGGTGAAGGAAACTACTCTGCAGGAAATCGAATGGAGTGCCTCCAGAACCGGACTGATCAATCCGGTTGCTATTTTTGAACCGGTGGAACTGGAAGGAACGACAGTAAGCCGTGCCTCCGTTCATAACCTGAGCGTGATGAAGGAACTGGGACTGGGTATCGGGGACCGGATTATGGTCTATAAAGCTAACATGATCATTCCGCAGATTTCTGAAAACCTGACCAGAAGCGGGAAGATTGACATTCCTTGCAGCTGTCCTGTCTGCGGCGGCGGTACCGAGATTCATAACGAAAACGGTGTGGAAACTCTCTTCTGCCCGAATCCGGACTGCCTGGCAAAGCAGATCAAGCGGCTGACGCTGTTCGTATCCCGTGATGCCATGGACATCGACGGGCTGTCTGAAATGACTCTGGAAAAGCTGGTGGCAGAAGGCATGGTTCATGAACTGGCTGACCTGTATCATCTGGAAAGATATAAGGAAGATATTGTGTCCATGGAAGGTTTTGGGGAAAAGTCTTTTACTAATCTGACGAAAGCTGTCGAAAAAAGTCGAAATGCGGCAGTCAACAAGTTCCTCTACAGCCTGGGTATTCCAAACATCGGTACAGCCAACGCCAAGATTATCGCAGCTCACTGTAAGAATCAGTGGTCAGCCATTGAAAGCCTGACTAAGGAAGAACTGCTGACCATCGACGGTATCGGTGAAATCATGGCAGATGCGTACGTATCGTGGTTTAACGATGCGAAAAATAAACAGACCGTGGAAGCTCTGCTGGCAGAAGTGAAGCTGGATGAAAGCTTTGAAGAGGCCGGAACTGCCTTTGAAGGACTGACCTTCGTAATCACCGGAAGCCTGAACCATTACGCAAACCGTGATGCTCTGAAGGCGGCCATTGAAGCAGCCGGCGGCAAGGTGGCAGGTTCTGTCAGTGCCAAGACAAGCTACCTGATTAACAACGATGTGGCATCCACATCCGGAAAGAATAAAAAGGCGAAGGAACTGGGCATTCCGATTATCGAAGAAGAAACGGTAAAGGGATGGCTGGAAGCCGGAGCGGTAACAGAATAATACGTAAAATTTAAAGAAGGCAGCCTGCTGATATGCTCCCTCTTAGGTAGACAAGTGAAATAATATAACTTGTATACTTAGGAGGGAGTTTTTCTATGGGACGAAAAGCAAAGTATTCATTCGATGTGAAGATAGACATTGTGATG
>JAFYKS010000241.1 GCA_017537495.1 Bacillota bacterium
CATCAAACGAAATCCGCTGTTTACCCAATGGAAACGGCTATTTTGCATGAAAAAAAGAAGTGGAACTCAATGAAGAATTCCACTTCTTACTTTTTTCTTAGAGCCGGTCCGCCGCCACGTCATCTTAACTTAATGACATTGGCTGTAAGCTGGTCTTTTTTCTTAAAGATTATTTTTTATTCCGGCTGCTCTGGATCATCCTCGTCATACATGTCTTTGGCGATAAGCATGGCGAAGTCGCTGAAATCTTCGAATCCGCTGCCGATGAACTCATCCAGTACGGGCTCATCGAACTGGTATTTACCTACCAGCTCCGCAAAGGCAATGTGATCTGAGTGGCAGAAGTCCCATTCCAGGGCTCGGATTCCTTCCTGACTGTAGGAAGTGATGATAATCTGACCGCTGTCAGAGACGTAGTAGGTTCCCAGCACATCATCGTTCAGCAGGTAAGTCTGCCGGCAGACGTGGTTATTATTCGGGTGGAACATCATGAACAGGCGGCCGCTGTCATGGGTATTGATCATGGCCTTCTGTGACAGCACCGTAGAGTTCCGGTCAAATGGCGGTGCATTTTCGTAGAAATCGAAAACCGTCACATATTCCGGACGGGCCAGCTGCATGACAGCCTCCGTCTGGGAGATTTTGAAGGATGACACTTTTTCGAATTTCACAACCCGCAGATTGTCCAGGGTCACCTGAGTGATTACGATATAGAAGTTCCGGTCGTACTCAATGAGGGATTCACAGAGCCAGGATGTGTGGGTCTGGAACGTGCCAAAATCCTTATCGTCATCGGTGGCGTAATAGCCGGTATTGGAACCGTCTTCGCCCGGAGCCGGGTCGATGGAGTTGCGGAACAGAGTTGCCGCCTTGTGTTCCGGGAAGATATTGGTGCGGACGTAGTTCTTGGTGAGGAACTTGGCAGCACCGAAGTCTTTGCCGAAAATACGCATCAGGAAATAGGTGATGACCTGGTACGGGGAGTTGAGAAGCGGACACTGCTTGGACATGAGCACGTATTCTTCCGTGCGGTCCAGTTCTTCCTTCGGATAGAGGAGGAAACGGTATTCCTGGTAATCCTCCGGGAGCGGCAGGTTCATGCGGCGGTTCAGATCCACATACTGCTGCACCATGTAGCGTGCTTCCTTTTCGGACAGGTTGATCTGCTTGCCGCCCAGTCCTCCCAGCAAAGCATTTTCCACATCGCGCAGTTCATCAAGTCCGGTGCCGTCGTCGCCGGTCAGGACACTTTTATAGGTGTCGAAACCGTACTCTTCTGCATCGAAGTAGAACAGCTGGTGGAAGTGGGTCAGAGTTTCATTATCCGGCAGCAGCCAGTGAATGTACACGCCCACCACCCCCATGAGGCGGGTATCGGTGATATAGGAAGATACGAAAATCTTCCGGCTTTCAGAAGCCTTTTCGGAAAGTCCTCCGCGGATGACGCTGAAGACCGGTTTGTTTGTATCGTTTGGAGCCAATGCTGAATTCTCCTTTTTAGTCAATAATGAACCATTTGGTTTACAGTATAGTATATACCGAATAGAGAAAAAAGGCAAGAAAAGGGCTTGAAATTCGATCCGAGCCGTGATAATATAGTTGTGTTAAAAGTAAATAGAGGTTTTATGTTCTTCAGATGCGGCAGAAATGCCCATGCTGAAGCTAAGATGGAAGCAGGTGAAAGTCCTGCACGGTCCCGCCACTGTAAGGAAGGAGCGCTGTCCATAATGCCACTGCGGTAAGCTGTAAGGCCCCGTGGGAAGGCGGACAGGGTGTTGAGTTCCAAGTCAGGAGACATGCATAAGGCTATTCGGTAATCAAGGATGTCGGTGAAACGTCCGGGGATTTTTTTATTGCAAAAAACAGCGAAAACGGGCTGCGGTCAGAGAAATCTGACTGCAGCCTTTTTGTTTTTTTCAGGAGGAAATATGACAGAAGAAAAGCAGACTCAGACAGAAAAGCTGGCCCGCGATCTGAGAAAGAAGAAAATCCGAAAATATGTGCTTATCGCACTGGCTCTGGCAGCGGTTACCTACGGCATTTCTATTTTCAGCATTGAACCGCCCGATGCCAAGCTGCCGGATGGTCAGGGAAACCTGCCGACAGCAGAGCAGGAACAGGAAAGTCAGCCGCAGGAGCCGGCAGATAAACCTACTGCCCAAGAGGCAGCGGTGGACAACTCCGAAAACCCTATGGCATCCAATAAGGGCAATGTGAGCCTGAAACCGAAGGAGGCCAAACCGGTGACCGTAACTCTGGAAATCCGCTGCGACACCCTGTCACAGAACATGGATTATCTGGAAACACCGGCACTGGAAGACTGGATTCCGGAAGACGGAGTGATTCTGGCACGGACGGAATACAAGGGAACCACGGATAATACCGTATTCGATGCGCTGAACACACTTTGCCGGAACAACGATATCCACATGGAATTCAGCTTCACACCGATTTATGAATCCAACTACATCGAAGGCATCGGCTACCTGTACGAGTTCGACGGCGGACCAGCCAGTGGATGGATGTACAAGGTCAATGACTGGTTCCCAAACTACGGATGCTCGTCCTACTATCTCAGCGACGGCGATGAAATCGTCTGGTGCTATACCTGCCGGGGCTACGGCGCCGATGTGGGTGACGACACCATGAACGGACTGACGGAGGTGAAAGAAGATGAATAAACGAAGACAGAAATTGATTTCTCTGCTGCTGTCAGCGGTACTGATGATTACCATGGTGTGCGGAAACATGGGCAGTGCAGCGGCAGCAACTCAGAAAGAAATCACATCGGTATTTAACGATACGGCGGATTACCTGTACAAGACGGTGACTGCGCCGGTCTGCGACAGTATCGGAGGGGACTGGGTGCTCTACGGACTGTCCATGGCAGACTATGACATGTCCGACGCCTACGTGGCAACATACGTAAAAGCAGTGGAGACGGCACTGGCGGAAGGTTACCGCGGACAGAAGGGAATTCTCCATGACAGAAAGTATACCGAATACGCTCGTGTAATCGTTACCTACGGCCAGCTGGGACTGGATCCGTCCAAAGTAGGTGGCGTAAACCTGCTGGAATTCCTGGGAGACCTGGATGCAGTGGTATGGCAGGGCATCAATGGCCCGATCTGGGCACTGCAGGCTCTGAACTCCGGGGAGTTTGATATCCCTTCCATGAAGGGCAAGACCAGCAAGTTTGCATCCACAGCCGGTGAACCGATTAAAAATGTAACCACACGGCAGAAACTGATTAACTGTATTCTGGACGGCCAGCTGGCCGACGGCGGCTGGGCTTTATCCGGATCCAAGGCAGACCCTGACATGACCGGCATGGCACTGGCGGCTCTGGCACCATATCAGAGTCAGAAAAAGGTAAAATCGGCAATAGACGATGGGATTGAATGCCTGTCCAAACTGCAGCACAGCGACGGTACTTACAGCACATTCGGCGATAAAACCTCCGAAAGCTGTGCGCAGGTAATCCGCGGCCTGGTACGCTGCGGCATCAATCCGAATACTGACAAGCGGTTTAAGAAGAATGGAAACTCCGTGGTGGATGGTCTCCTCAGCTTCTACG
>JAFYKS010000242.1 GCA_017537495.1 Bacillota bacterium
GCCAGACCACTATCAGTTCCCTGATATGTCAGCGCCGTATTGCCTTCCGCAGACACGATCATCACCGTATCGTCTTTAGCCAAATCGCTGAGCTGGTCCACACGGTACCACACACTGCCCTGCTTCTGCTCGATTGCTGCTGCCACACCGAAAGTCGGCTTGATGACAACGCCCTTCAGGTTGAATCCGGTAACGCCGTCTTCCACATTGGTCACGGTGGATTCCGGAACATCTACCACATAACCGGCAGCTTCCTCTGCTCCCTCTTCATCGATAGAAGTCTTTCGGAGAGCGTAAGTCTGCATCGGTGGCTGCTCCAGGGTAATTACCGTCAGCACCTCTGCCAGTGCCTGCTCCTCTTCCGTATAAAGAGGCTCGTTGTATTCTACCGTAATGTCCACATTCAGGTCTTCCGGAAGCTGCAGAGTCTCACCTTCACATTCCAGATACCAGGTGTACAGCTTCAGAGTTTTCAGATCGCCGTTTTCCCCGGAGACAATCGCCTCACGGACGGAGTCCGCCATGGCCTGGTAGTCATCCATGTCTTCCGTCAGTTCCTGCACCTGAAGCACTGCATTCTCCGGCAGTGTGAAACCAGCCGGGAAGACTGCAGTTACGGTCATTTCACTGTTTTCATAAGTCAAAGTATTCTTCAGCAGCTGCTCTTCCGGCTGACGGAGCTCGCCGTAGCCCATAATGATCGGGCTGCTGCCTTCATACTGCATATATTCCACACAGTTGCTTGCTGTGTTGCCTTCAATTGAAACAATCGTTTCCGGAGTTCCGTCCGCACCGAGGGTGACTTCCGCCACCAGTCCGGCATGCTGGGCGGTTCCATTATAATCTGTATCGAAGAAAACCAGGTCTCCCGCCTGCGGTACATAGCCCGATGCCGTGTCATGGTACAGCCCGCAGTCTTCTGCACTCAGTTTACTGATCCATGCCGGGCAGGATGCCTCCAGAGGCATATTTTCCACGCCTGCGTAATCCAAACAAAAAGCCAGGTACATGGCACACCAGTCACCGTAAGGAGCCCCGTACCATGCACCGTAACGGGTGTATCCCTTGACACTTCCATCCTCCTGCACCCGGTAGTTTTCCGTACTTTCCCGGTAACCCAGCTGGGACTTGGCCACAGCGACCATATCCTCCCTCCAGATTCCGCTGAGAGAGGATGGCAGGCTCTGTTCCCAGACCTCCGCAGTTTCCACGTCCTCCGCCGGATTGGAGAAGCACTGCTTTTCATGGCCATGTTCTGTTTCTGGACAGGTGAGCACCGCCTCGTAGCAGCCTTCGCCGTGAACGTGAGCTGGTGCAGGCACTTCCGGTGCTGCTTCTGCAGGCACTTCAGGCTCGGCAGGCACTTCGGACTCTGCTACAACCTCCACCAAAACCGTTTCCGCCGGAGTTTCTGCTTCCGCAGGCAGTTCTGCCAGCGGCACTTCCGGTTCTTCCATATCCACTTCTATATCCATGGTGCAGACCAGTTCCTGTTTATAGCAGGACTCGCCATGCACATGTTCTTCGATTCCGCAGTAAGGTGTGTCTGTCATAGTGATGGCAGGCAAAATCAGAGCATATACGGTACAGAATACTACCATACAGCCCAGTACACACATGATCTTTTTCCATACAGCTCTGCGGCGCATCTTTTTCAGCTGCAGCTCTGCGTAAGCGGTCATATCGTAACTCACCTTACTGCTCCTTTCTTTCTAAATTCAGGCCACCGCCTGTTCTTCTGCCATCCGGCATCGTACTGTTACCCGGTAGGAACCTCTCACCGTAC
>JAFYKS010000243.1 GCA_017537495.1 Bacillota bacterium
ATGTCTGTCATCGAAGTACTGAATATGGGTGAACAGTATGAAGAAGTGTTCAGAGCGCATCTTCTCACTTGTGCGGGATGTCCCGGTGCGCAGATGGAAACTCTGGAGCAGGCCGCAGAAGGTCATGGAATTGATATTGAAAAACTGCTGGAAGAACTGAACCGTGCTGCCGGCTGAGGCAGCCGCTTCATCGGAAGGCATCATAAAAAAGGAACGTTGGAATGAATTACATCAAGGGAAAGATAAAAGAATTTTATCTGCTGACAAGTGAAGTAGAGAACATTTTTATAAGTGAATATATGCCTGCTGCTCCAGGGGAGTATGTAAAGGTTTATCTCTTTGGCCTGATGTATGCACAGGAAAACGAAGAAATGACTCATCGAACCCTGGCACGGCAGCTTCGTCTCAGCGAAGAAGAAATGGACCGGGCCTGGACCTACTGGGCAGAGATGGGCGTCGTAAGGAAGCATCCTCACGGCATGCCGGGGATTCTCAACTACGATATTGAATTCCTCAGTCTCCGCGGACAGATGTATGGCCGTCAGACAGAGGAAGAAACTGGAAGAGAAGATTTTGGTGGGAAGGAAATGGAACCTCCGGCTGCAGGAAAGCTGGCAAATCAGGACCTGAAAGAACTACTCTCCGATATTGAGCGACTTTCCGGCAAAATCTTATCTGCCAAAGAGGCACAGGAAGTTTTCTCCTGGACCAGAGATCTGGGGGCTTCTCCTGAAGTCATTACGCAGGCATTTGAGTATTGCGTAAACCGGGGAAAGAGCAACGTAAATTATATTGCCAAAGTTGTGGCGGACTGGTCCGCACAGGGATTCCAGACAGCAGATGACGTGAGAGCCCATCTGGACGGTCTGGATGCAAGGTATGCAGAACATAAAAGAATCCTCCAGGCCCTGGGTATGAACCGGGGGGCAACAGAAGCGGAAAAGAAGCTGATGGATACCTGGATGGATGATATGCACTTCAATATGGAACGAATTCTGGAGGCATGTGCCAGAACCGTCTCCATATCCAATCCAAACCTGCGCTATGTGAATAAAATTCTGGAAAACTGGCAGCAGGAAGCAGGCCGTGAAGGCCGTGATGTAAATAAGAAAGTAACAGTTACACAAACTGTTCTGAATAAATATTATGAATTCCTGAGAAGGAAGGCAGAAAAAGAGGCGCAGGAACGAAAAGAGCAGATATACGCACAGATTCCGCAGATTGCGGAAATCGACCAGAGCTTAAATGAGCTGGGAAGCAGCGTATCCCGGAGTCTGCTTTCCGGTGACCGGAGTGCAGTGGACAGAATCCGCCGCAAGATGGACGAACTGGAAGGCGAACGGGCAGTACTGCTTACAGAAAACAACTTCAGAATCGATTATACGGATGTAAAATATTCCTGCGATTTCTGTAAGGATACTGGTGTGACCGAAGAAGGCATCCGGTGTACCTGCACGAATAAAAGAATCGAAGAGGCAGAAATATGGCAAAAATCAATTTAAAGAAAATCCGGGAAGCAGCTTCCGGGAAAAAAGGTCTGGTTGACTGCATTTTCCTGCTGGCTGCAGCTGTGATAGATGGCGCAGATGAAATCCTGGACGAGCTGGGAGAAATGGGTGCCGATGGAGAGGAATTTATCTTCGAACTTGGTGCAGATTTTGTCAGCATCGCAGATAAGACCGCAGATATTGTGGCGTGGCTGATCAGCAAGACAGTGATTCTGCTGCTCCGCCAGGTCCATGATATGCGTATGGCGCTCAATGTGTACAGAAGAGAAATCACCAAGTTTGGTATCATCGGCCTGATGACAGCCACACTGATTATCGGACTGTATTCCTGGGTGACAGACTACGAGTACGCATATAACGGACGTATCCTGG
>JAFYKS010000244.1 GCA_017537495.1 Bacillota bacterium
ATAACGTTCTGGAAGGTGGTTTCGGTCAGCGTCTGGCTGCAGAAATCGCATCCATGAAACTTCAGGACAAACAGGAACGGCCTCAGGTTCTCAGCTTTGGCTGGCCTGACATGTTTGTAGAACATGGTTCCGTAGGTCAGCTCCAGGATAAATACGGACTGACACCAGAAAAAATAGCAGAAAGGATTTGTGAGGAAATTGAAGGAAAGACTCGACGTTTTACTGGTAAAAAAGGGTTTTTATCAATCACGTGAACGTGCCAAGGCATCCATCATGGCCGGAATCGTCTATGTTGACGGTCAGAAGAGCGATAAAGCAGGAAACATGGTTGACGAAAATGCAGAAATTACCGTAAAGGAAAATATCTGTCCATATGTAAGCCGTGGCGGCCTCAAGCTGGAAAAAGCCATGAACCTTTGGAACTTCCCGCTGGATGATACTGTATGCATGGACATCGGCGCATCTACAGGCGGTTTTACCGACTGCATGCTGCAGAAAGGTGCCAGAAAGGTTTATGCTGTAGACGTAGGCTACGGTCAACTGGACTATAAGCTGAGAATCGATGAACGTGTAGTAAACATGGAAAAGTGTAATATCCGTTATGTTGAAAATGACGATATTCCGGATCCGATTGACTTCATCAGCATCGATGTATCCTTTATTTCTCTCAAACTGGTATTCCCGGTTGCATCCAGACTGCTGACAGAAGACGGTCATCTGGTCTGCCTGGTAAAGCCACAGTTTGAAGCAGGCCGTGAACAGGTAGGTAAGAAGGGTATCGTACGTGAACATAAGGTACATATTGAAGTAATCGAAAAGGTTGCAGGCTATGCCATCGAAAACGGACTCTATCCTGTTGGTCTGACTTATTCTCCGGTTACAGGAGCCAAGGGCAACATCGAATACCTGATGCACCTGTCCAAGCGCGAACCGGAAGATTTTGTGAAAGATCAGTTCCCGATCGATCCCGAAATCATTTTAAAAATTGTCAATGCCTCCCACGAGGAGCTTGAATAAATGTTAATTCTCAGGAAAGGTTCCTTCCGGTAATCTTTCCGAAAAAATTAAAAAAGTTTATGTTGTAAGGAGAAAAAAGACATGAAATTATCTCAGAAAATTCAGGAAATGCAGTTATCCCCAATCAGAAAGTTCGTTCCTTACGCTGACGCGGCTGTAGCTGCAGGCAAGAAGGTTTACAGACTGAACCTGGGTCAGCCTGACATCAAGACTCCAAAGGCTTTCTTTGACACTGTACAGAACTTCAGCCAGGAAGTTTTAGCATATGCTAACTCCCAGGGTGAAGCAAGCCTGCTGGATGCACTGGTAGCTTACTACAACAGAATCGGCCTGGACTTTGCTAAGAAGGATCTGCTGGTTACCAACGGTGGTTCTGAAGCAATCAACATGCTGATGACAGCAATTCTGGACAACGATGATGAAGTTATCATGGCTGAACCATTCTACACCAACTACAAGACTTTCGTAGGTCAGGCTGGCGGTAAGATGGTAGCAATCCCAACTACTGCAGAAGATGGTTATCAGTATGCAGTAAGAGAAAAGATCGAAGGCGTTATCACTGACAAGACCAAGGCAATCTGCATCATCAACCCTGGCAACCCAACCGGTAAGGTTCTGACTCAGGAAGAAATGAAGCTGATCGTTGACATCTGTCTGGAACACGACCTGTGGCTGATCGCTGACGAAGTTTACAGAGAATTCACTTACGACGGTAAGGAAATGTCCACATTCGGTTCCTTCAAGGAAGCTGAACAGCACGTTATCATCGTTGACTCTGTATCCAAGAGATTCTCCGCATGCGGCGCAAGAATCGGTTCCATCGCTTCCAAGAACGAAGAACTGATGGGTAACCTGATGAAGCTGTGCCAGGCTAGACTGTGCTGCCCAACTCTGGACATGATGGGTGCTGCAGCTCTGTATAACCTGGATCCATCCTACTTCGATGACATCAAGAAAGAATACGAATACAGAAGAAACGTATCCGTAGAAGCTCTGAAGGAAATCGAAGGCATCAAGTTCGGTGTACCAGAAGGTGCATTCTACATCACAGCTCAGCTGCCTGTTGATGATGCTGAAAAGTTCCTGATCTTCCTGCTGACAGAATTCGACGTTAACGGTGAAACTTGTATGTTCGCACCTGCAGGCGGCTTCTTCGAAACAGAAGGCGTTGGTCAGTCCGACATGAGAATCGCTTACGTTCTGAACGCAGACGACATGAGAGCTGGTATCAACATCATCAAGGAAGGTATTAAAGCGTACAACGCAAGATAGTTTCATTTTTATATCAAACAGCAAAATCTCCCCAGCCGGCGGTTTATGCCTGGTCCGCAGAAACTGACCGGCCGGAGGTTATAAATCAAGGAAATCGAATTAGATAGTTAATATCAAGAAAAAGGAAGGGCAAGTATGAAGTTATCACCAATGATGCAGCAATATCTGGACATTAAGGCGGAATATCAGGATTGTATTCTCTTTTTCCGGCTTGGTGACTTCTACGAAATGTTCTTCGAAGATGCGAAGACCACTTCGCGGGAATTGGAATTAACATTAACCGGAAAACAATGCGGACTTGAAGAAAGGGCTCCCATGTGCGGAGTCCCTTTCCATTCCGCAGAAACCTATATTGCAAGACTGGTTGAAAAGGGATATAAGGTGGCCATCTGTGAACAGGTGGAAGACCCGAAAGCTGCGAAAGGTATCGTAAAAAGAGAAGTTATTAAAATTGTAACACCAGGTACCATTACTTCCCAGTCTCAGCTTAATGAAAAAGAAAACAACTATTTAGCTGCCGTACATATGGATGCAGAAGGACTTTCTGTCGCTTACTGCGATATCAGCACCGGTGAGCTTAATGTAACAGAATATAAAGGGGAGGGTATCTACGAAACACTCCTCAACGAACTTGTTAAAATCAAAGCCAGAGAAATCATCGTATGCCAGGACTTCTCTGAAAACTACGATGTGGATGAAATTCGCCTTATCACAGAGGCGTTTCTTAATGTGCAGAGCGATGCCTATTTCTCACAGCGTGCCTGTGAAGATGCCATCAAAGCGCAGTTCGGTTCCATTTCACTGACCGGCCTGGGACTGGATTTCAGACCTTATGCCGTTATTTCCCTGGGCGTTCTTCTCAGCTATCTCTGGGAAACCCAGAAGCAGTCCTTAAAGCACATTACACACCTGAACTACTACGAAATCGGCGGTCATATGACCCTGGACAAGGCAACCCTCAGAAACCTGGAAATCACGGAAGCCCTCTATGACCGCAAGGTACAGGGATCACTCCTGGGCGTACTGGACAAAACCCATACGGCCATGGGAAGCCGTAAAATGAAACAGTGGCTGAGAGAACCGCTGAATCATGTAGAAGAAATCAATCAGCGCCTGGATGG
>JAFYKS010000021.1 GCA_017537495.1 Bacillota bacterium
AGAATCAAAAGCTTCAGCTTCACCGGATTGCAGATATGTCATCTAACTGCACGTTGGAATTTGGATTCAGCTGACCGGTTGCCCAGAAATGCTGTACATCCTCATGGCGGCGTTCCACATCCTTACCACGTTCCAGCACGATTGGCTTATATCCTGCCTTTGCCAAAATCAGACCGCAGAAAAGACCTGCAGGTCCCAGACCTACTACCACCGGACGGTCTGTCAAAGGCTCCGCGCCCTCTTCCGTCACTGCACTGTGATAGGTCATATCTGGTGCTGTTTCCAGCTTCAGCTTGCCTTCAGAAGGCAGTCTCAGATTCTTTTTCGGGTTCTTTCGGGATGCCACATTGAAGTCCACGGAATATACCCAGCAGAGATTCTGCTTATCCCGGGCATCGATGGACTCCTTCACGATTTCCCACTCTTTTATAAACAGATCCCTGCCGCCGATTTTTTTCAGAATCTTTTCAGGAATCTTATCCTTCGGCTCTCCCACAGGGAGCTTAATCTGATGAATTCTGTACATATTCTACTCCTTTGCTCCCCACAGGGCTTCCACCATGGCACTGCCGGCACGAAGACCTGTCTGCCATGCATAATGCAGATTCCAGCCGCCGCACGGACCGTCGTAATCCAGAACTTCTCCTGCAAAATACAGCCCTTTCACCAGCTTTGATTCCATGGTGTCTTCCTTCACTTCATCCAGCTCCACGCCGCCGCGAGTCACCTGGGCATCGTTCCATCCCTTGGTTCCGCTGACGGTAAAACGCAGGTCTTTCAGCAGAGCTGCTGCGGATTCAGCATCTTCTGTTCTTTCCAAAATATATCCGGCCAGCTTTTTCCGTACAAGACCGCGGAGCATCTGCTCTGCCGGTTTCAGCTCGAGTACCTTTTTAACTTCCGCTGCATCATATTCCGGAACCAGGTCCAGACGAAGCTCATACTCGGCAAAGGCTTCTTCAAAGGTTTTCTCCGGATTAAGCACCAGAAGTCTGGACATATTCATAATGCAGATACCGGAAAGAGAGTCCTTATTAAACTGCACTTCCCCTTCTTCTTCTGCCACCGGGTTTCCGCAGTGAAGCAGGCTTACTTTTGCCTTGGCACGGACACCGGCAAGCGGTGCCAGATTTTCCTTTACCTCAACAGGTACCAGGGACGGCGCCAGACGGGTTACTGTATGTCCCAGTTTACGTGCTATGCTGTAACCATCGCCGGTGGTGCCGAAAGCACTGTAGGACTTTCCGCCCATGGCTAGAAGCAGTTTGCTGCAGCGGATTCCAAAGGTTCCTACCTTTCCTTCTGTCACCAGAATAAAACCACCTTCCGCAGCCGGAACCACACGGGTAATCTGACAGCTGGTCATAATTTCCACATTTAAATCCCTTGCAGTTTCTGTCAGCAGAGCAGAAACCTCGCCCGCTTCCTCACTGTAGGGATACATTCTGCCCGCTTCATCGGTGCGGGTCAAAAGTCCCAGGCAATCAAAAAAACTGTCCACTTCTTCACGTTCAGTGCAGGCGATATTGGACAGATTGCATCTGCCATTGCCTGTTGCGGACAGTTTCTTGCCCGGAACTTCTTTCTTTTCGATTAATGCAATGCGAAGAGGCACGGGAGCCTCCGGAGATTTTGCCAGAAGGCCGGCATTTACTGCCGCTGCAAGTCCTGCCGCACCGCCTCCTGCAATCACAATATCGAACTTACAAGTTACCGGTAATTTCATATTCTTCTGTTATCCTTCCACATTACTGGTATCTTCCGCCTTTTCGGTACCCGGCTTTGGTGCCAGAGTCAGGTCCAGTTCCTCTGCAGGTGTTTCACAGATGACACGCAGCTCTGCACGGGTTTCCTTGGCGAACTTGATGGCCTCTTTCGCTGCCTGATGTGCTTCTTCTGCCTTGGCAGCAGCTTCTTCCATCTTTTCTTCCTTGGTCTTCAGGAAGTCCGGCTTACGGATCTTAATGGTTGCACCTACGTTC
>JAFYKS010000245.1 GCA_017537495.1 Bacillota bacterium
CAGAAAATCCAGGAGAGAAAAGCAGGCTGTATCTTCACACGGGTATCAACTGGTCAGTCTGGAGACACTGCAGACGGGATGGAGAGGAAGCGAGCCCAGTGTGTTGCCCCTATCCGGAAAATATGCCGGGAGAGTGGGTGATTGCAGACAGTCCGCCGCTGGATACTTTGGGCAGGTATGATCTTGCGGTGGCCGTCATTGACCCGCTTCCTGCATCTGTCTATGCAGGGGCGGAAACTTATGAAATTGTGCGTGATATGGAGACTTCCGGACTTCCTGTTCTGTGGATTGTCAACCGGGATAACAGAGAGGTAAATCACAGCGGTATGAAACGGTTTCTGAAGCTGCGGGAGTATGCTTCGCTGCCGCTGCTTGATGCCGGGCTGATCTACCGCGCCCAGAATACCTGCTGCCTGCCTGCAGAACTGATGGATGGCCAGGCTTTCCAGGCTGCAGAAAACCTGGCGGAACGGGTGAGAAAAATGGTGGACGGACCGAAACCCAGTACATAAAAAAACACCCCCGGCATGGGCCGGGGGCATCTGTCATTTTAAAATTTGCTTATGCAGCTGCGTTTACGGAAGTGATGTGAGGGTTTGCACCTTCATACCAGTACAGGAAACCTTCCATATCGATTACATCGCCGATGTTCAGTGCTTCTACAGCATTGTAAACGTCGGTTTCAGCACCGGTCAGGTAGGATTCTACGCAGAAGTTGTAAGTTTCGCCGTTCAGGGAAACGTTGAAGTACAGGTCGTTGCCTTCGGAACCGGAACCATCCCAGTTGTACAGGAATGCCACTTCGTTGCCATCAGCATCAACGGAAGGCTCTACAGTCATGCCCTTGAATGCTACGAACTTGTTCATGTGATCTGCCAGAGCATCAGTGCCCAGCAGTTCAGTTACGTCAGTAGCTTCTGCAACCCATGTGTCACCTTCTACGATTTCGAAAGTACCATCCATGATTTCAACTTCGCCAGCCCATTCGCCCTTATAACCGGTAACCTTAATCTTGGTACCCTGTTCCAGCAGAGCGTAATCTGCTTCGGAGCAAGCCATGTCGTACATGAAGTAACCGCCTTCGCCGTCCTGTGCATATACGGTAGCCTTGTCTTCCCACCAGGACTGCTTAGCCTGAACGAAAGCTTCGATTACTACTTCGGAATCCAGTTCAGCTGCAGCGTATTCTGCATAAGTCATAACGCCTTCAGACTTAGCGTTAGGATCTACAGCAGCAGGTTCGTCGCCGCCGCATGCAGTCAGTGCGAATACCATTACGAAAACTAACAGTAAAGATAAAATCTTTTTCATTTTCTCTTCTCCTTTTGAATTTGCATTTCAGCAATTTTAAATATGTGCGGACTCCGGATGAAAACATCCGGAATTCAAGAAATATTATACATCAAAATCTGCAGAAATCAATGTTTTTCGCCCGTTTTCTTTTTCACATACTGGCAGATGACATAGGCGATGATGCAGGCCCAGGTTCCGGCCAGAGCCCCAAGAAGGAACTTGGCAGTGGATGGGAGCGGTCCCAGATCCTTATCGGCACCTCCTGCGCCGCCTGCAGCTGCACTTCCCTGATCCAGACGGTACAGGGCTTCTGTCTCAGCATAAAGCTTTTCGAAGAATTCTTCGTTTGCTTCCTGCTTTCTCTTCACCGACTTGGTGGTGGTTTCAATGAGCTGTCCTGCCGCATCACGCAGAGATGCAGAACCGTTGAAGACCGGTGTAACGAAGGTGTTTTCTGTATTATCCAGAAGCAGCTGGGCTGCCTTGATTTTTACTTCGTAGTGGAGCTGGTTGTCTTCGCCGCCGCGGGACAGGTAGTCCTGATATTCATCGGTTTCCTGAGCCTTGGAGGTGACAGGGACGTAACCTTCTGTCTGCGCATAGGCAATCTGTACTTTGTCAGTGAGCATGTACTGCGCAAAGAGCCAGGACGCCAGCACTTCCTGCGGATCATTCTTATTGAAGACGCACATGGAAGGACCCTGGGAAATCATAGTTGGATTTTCCGGATCGTACTGCGGAATGGTCATGACTTCTGTCTCAAACTTTACCAGTTTATCGGCAGCGATGTCAGAAAGCGGTGCATCAGTACCCATCCAGGTAGCACCTGCGGTGGAGTCCACAGCGAAGATGCACTGGCCGGCATTTAGGAAGTTGGCCGGATAGCTGGAAATCTTAAATGTGGAGAAGGCACCGGTTTTCGCATGGTCAGCGATATCATAAAGGAATTCCTTCGCTGTATCATTGAATAACAGTATGTCACCTTCCGGTGTGGAGTACTCTGCGTTCTGCTGACGGAGCACCTGAATCATC
>JAFYKS010000022.1 GCA_017537495.1 Bacillota bacterium
TGATTCCAGAATATCACAGCAGTTTTTTCTGCAGGGTAAT
This sequence comes from Bacillota bacterium, assembly GCA_017537495.1. GTDB lineage: Bacteria > Bacillota > Clostridia > Peptostreptococcales > Anaerovoracaceae > RGIG7179. The sequence goes on from JAFYKS010000022.1 coordinate 41, forward strand.
TTGCTTCCGCAAAGGCCAGAAAGTCATAAAGTGTCTGTGCTTCCCCCATGTTTGCCAGAGGCTGTTCATCTATCAGGAAGAGGCCGTCGCTGTCATAGAGCCAGCGCTGTGTTTTGGATGCATCCATGGCATCGTTCTGCCAAACCTCTGCACCGCCAGTCTGAATGACAATGTTTACATTATCAGGAAGATTGACTTCCAAAAGTTCCAGCAAATCGCTGGTGGCACAAGCGTATTCTGTTTCCAGATCACTGCCGCAGAGATACCAGTAAATGGCCCAGCTGCCCGGCTCCGCATCAGAGCCTTCCAGTTCATCTGCAGCAATCTCAATACCGGAAACATCGTTCTGGAATCCGATATTATCTGCAGCAGGGCTGGTTCTGGCCGGCGTACTGCAGCCTGACAGCAGGGGACCTGCAGTGATAATCAGGATACAGCTCAGCAGCAGAGCGGTAAATTTCTTAATTCTGTGTGTTTTATGCTTCATCGGTAATACCTCCCGCATTTTTACTGCTTTCAGCATAACACATTTTTCGAAGAAATGCGACAGCAATCGACGGGAGAGGGAAATTATATGGATGATGTGAAATAAGGATTGACAAAACAGGATTTTTTCAGTACAATGTCAATGTTGAGTATAACAGAATATTCATGTGCGGCTGTGCTGGAATTGGTAGACAGGCAAGCTTGAGGTGCTTGTGTCCGAAGGTCGTACGGGTTCGAGTCCCGTTGGCCGCACCAATATGAAAAAGGAATGGGTTTTCCCATTCCTTTTTTCGTTATTTAAAGCTTTTGTGCAAGACCCATATTACAGCGGATTCGGCAGCTGGCGGATTTTGCGGCGGAGGCGATGCAGCTGATTTCCCACAAAGAAGAGCCCGATCAGTCCGCCCAGGATACATCCCACTGCAGCACCTTCGAAGAATCCGTTCAGAAAGCTGTCGGGTGCAGCAAAGGAATTTCCGCACATCATGAAGGCAAACAGCGCCAGGATGAAGAGGTAGTATGCTGCCAGAATCATTACATGATGACCGATAACCTTGCGGCACATTTCAATTTTCGATTCATTGTCGCTGAAGATGGACATGTCATCGCCGGCGGTGCGGATTTTGCGGAAATAGTACCAGTGGCGGAAGCGGGTTACGAATTCCCAGCCATAATCAGCATACATCTGAATGTAGCTTGCTTCATCCAGATCTCCGGCGCGGAAATCAAGCTGATAAATCCATTCTTCCTGCGGGCAGGACTCAAAGTGGTATTTAAAGCCGGTGGTTCTGACCAGTTTCCAGCCTTCTGCGTGCATGAAGGAAAGCCATGCGGCCTCTTCGTTAAATTCGGCGATATAAAAAACCTGTCTTTCTGTTAAAGTGTTTCTATCCATTGACTGACACTCCTTTACTGTTTCGGTACAGCCGCTCGATGCGGGCCAGTTCCGTCATTAATATTTCAGTTCCAAGTTCTGTAATCTGATAGAGCTTTCTTTTTTCTTCCTCCCGGGTGAAGGCAATCAGTCCGTCTTTTTCCATCTTGGAAAGGCTGCCGTACATGGTTCCGGGACTGATTAAAATCTCCCCGCCTGTCATTTGGCGCACCTTCTGGGTGATTCCGTAGCCGTGGTTCTCTTCCTGCAGACAGAAGAGAATATAAAAACCGGTTTCGGTCATGGGAATATAGACTCTTTTAATTTTTTCGTCCATTTCTTACTCCTTTATGAGGTTCGATATATCGTAGTGCGATATACACTGTGGTTTAAGTATATCGCAGTGCGATATAAATGTCAAGAAAAAAACTGCTTTTTCAAGCAGTTTTAAATACTTATTTTTTCTTCACACTCAGACTGCGGATTAGGGACGGGCAGCTGGCTGAGACGGCTGCGGCGGCGCAGTGTGAGACTGATGCCTACAAGACGGTTATAGGTACGGAAGAGCCATACCGGAATGGTGTGATTTTTGATGCGGCTGCGGAGTGAGTCGCTTCTCTCAGTGCCTCCGATTTCGATGATTTGGCGCTGGAGGATTGCTTCGATGAGATCGTTATTGCAGGTAATTTCTTTTTCAAAATCTGTAAACGCGCTTCCTACACAGTCTTCGGAATGGGAGTCAGAACCGCCCGTACATGGTTTGTTCAGAAACTCGGCCATTTTCTGCGCCAGATAGTTGCTGGTATGATTGTCGCAGGCGTTGAAGCCTTCGATAAAGTCGAATTCTTTCAGCAGGTGAGGGAAGTGGCGGATTTTGCGGAAATGCATCAGACTGCTGCTTTTGCTGCCAAAGGGATGGGATGGCCCCAGGATGCCGCCGAAATGGTGAACCAGGTCAATCAGTGTTTCCAGCTTCAGTCCGCGGACCTGCAAAACATCCAGCTGAATGCCGTCCGGCAGAATGACCAAAATATGTCCGGCATCTTTGGTATCGTATTCCACGCCTTCCAGCACAACAAAATCCGGGACGGAATTTTCTTCTTCCTTCCACTGACGGTAACCTTTATAGGAATCATGGTCTGTGACCAGCAGGCCGCTGAAACCCTGCGCTTTCAGAAGCTCGATATAACGGGAAAGAGACACCTTGGCATCAATGGACCCTGCTTTTGTATGACAGTGCAGATCGAATTTCATGTGCATACCTCCTTAGCAGTATTTTAATGGAATTACTGAAAAAAGACAAGGCGAAAAAATTGGAACGTATTTTTTGTCAATATCACAAAAAACTTCTTGCTTTCCAAAAACAAAAATAGTATAATAGCTCTGTTATAGGCTTACGGGGATGCTATGTTCATCTGTAAGAAAATGTTCTTACCTAGAGATTTCATGTAAGGCAGGAGGTGAATTGGAATATGGCACAGGTTATCGTAAGAGAAAATGAAAGCTTAGAAAGCGCTCTGAAGAGATTCAAGAGATCTTGCGCAAGAGACGGCGTAATGTCTGAACTGAGAAAGAGAGAGCA
>JAFYKS010000246.1 GCA_017537495.1 Bacillota bacterium
AATGTAAATATCATTACAAGACATACAATAATCAAAATAGTTGAAACAATATTTAATATTCTAGGCCATTTCTCTTTCATATCGTATTCCCCCCCCTCACTAATTTAAAATCAGTTCTTTTATTCCGCAACGTACCGGGCTACCCTTTATACATATCGGAACTCAATTCGATAAGAACAACTTCCGGTCTATTGTTGATTCGAAGTGGCAATATACTGTTTCCAATACCACGGCTAACAAGCATATTTGTATTGCCGTCTGTATAGATACCTGCATCATAGTCGGGGAAAAGCCCCTGGTTAGGTGCCACGATACCACCGATAAATAACAGTCGGAACTGTCCTCCATGCGCATGACCACTGAGAATCAAGTCAATATCGTGATTAGAATAGATACTGAACAGTTCTGGTCTATGGGATAACAGAATGGTAAAACCGTTCTCATCTGTGTGAAGTTCCGTCAGTTTAAAGTTCATAACCGATTCTGAATCACCAAAAAGGTAATCAGTTTGAAAGCTGGGATCATTAACTCCAATTAGTGTAACAGTTTCTCCCTCTATGCTGATTTCAGTTTGGCTGTCTTCCAGGACAATGACGCCTGCAGAAGCCATCCCGTTTTTCAATTCCGCGTACTCTTCTATTCGCCCTTCATGGTTCCCTGTTACATAATAACATTGAGCAATTTTCTTTGCTTCCTGAACAAATCGCAATGCAATCTCTACATTGGTATTACGAGAGTCTATAAGATCGCCGGTTATAGCAATCATATCTGGCTCTGCCTCGCGGAGCATCGTTAGGAGTTTCTCATTGTCTTTACCCATCTGCGCGTTATGTAAATCCGAAATATGAGCAATCCTAAGACCTTCAAAATTATCCGGCAGCCTTGAGCTGGTGACTGTATAGGTGTTCAGCTCCAATGCAGTGTTCCCCCACACGATCCAAACAGCAAAGACTGCAAGAACGACCATCAAAACAAGAAACAATATGATTTTCTTTTTCTTAGCTGTCATAGTGTCCTCCCGGAAATACTAAAAATTTACTTACTCAATCTTTACATACAAAATTTAAGCCGTATCGGATACAATTCCAGAACGAAGTGCTCCTCTTCCAATCCGGTATCGGGATAGGATGTTGCAATGCGAATTTCCACATCGTCAATTTTATGATAGTAAGACAGTTCGCAGGTTCCGAATACGATATACTGACAGCAGCAGTAATCCAGCATTCCATTTTCATCCGGTTCCAGAGGTGAAGTTTCAAAAGGTTTCTCAATATCAACTCCCAGTGAATCAAGATATTCGGAAGCCTCAGGGAATGCAGATTTCACCTGCAGTCTGTAACTGCGGCAGTATGCACAGTCACATAAGGAGGTCTCCCCTATGGACCGATAATATTCCGTTGTTTTTAAAATATCTACATTCACGTGGCTTCTCCCCCTTCTATAAAAAATACTTCACATAAAACTTCATATCCGCTGGGCTGTACCCCTGCGAAATATAGAATTCCATGGCATTTGGATTTGTTTCCTCAGATTGGAACTGAAGTCTTTTATATCCACATTCTGCTGCAAACTGCTCAATATACGCCAGTGCCTGCTTGCCGTATCCTTTGCCGCGAATCTCTGGACACAGATATAAGTCATCTAAAATCAGTGCTTTTCCATGTGCCCACACACTGAAAATCGTCATCAGGTTGGCAAATCCAACCGGGTTTCCATCTTCTTCGAAAAGGAGCAGTGCAATCAATTCTTTCGATTCCAATGCACGTGAAAACGTATCATAAAACTTCTCATCACTCTGCTGATTCGTATTATTCCAAAGTCCATCGTCCTGAATCTCTTCATCCATGAACGCTTTGTTCAGCTGTGTCCATATTTTACAATCATCAGCTGTACATAGTCTCCAGGTAAACATTGCCATTCCTCCTTAGTAAAAAATCCCCATTACAAAACATCCATGACATCCAGACCCCCGAGGCCTTCATCGAAAATGTCTTCCATCCTAACCCCGTCTATTTCAAGCTGCCTTACTTTATCCCCAATCACGTCATATCCCGGAAAGTCACAAAGAATAACCGTTGTCCCGTCTGTATCGCAGCAAAAGATCCACTCATGCCGTCTGTTAGTAATAGAATACGCTTTGCCTTCATATCTAAATTCGATTTCCCTTCCGTGCATCAGATAATCCGCAAGTTCATCGAATGTAATTTTCCACATAACTGTTTCCCCTTTGCAAAATATCCATGGCCTACAGTCGCTGCCCGCCGTATTCGACGATTTCTCCATTTACGTCATAGAATGTGATGACGCCTGCATTACCAGGCAGAACAAGAGCAAATGGTTTCTCACTGTCTATTTCGATTACCTCAATATCAGTTCCATTGTCAATTTCAACCCGTGCTGCCTTCTGTGCGTTCATGGAGATAAATGCACGTTCCGAATACCCTTCCACCGTAAATTCTGCGATGTACCGCTCTACCGAGGAAAGGCTTCCGCCGCCGCGGAAGAAATACCCGAAGGAAACTCCCGGACGGTTCACATAGACAGAAAACGTATGGTCAGACATGTTTTGCGGATAGGATATAAAGCCTGCCATGGTGTCAGACACGCTCCCAGTAACGGTCCAGTCATCCTGAATCTTCTGGGAAGAGCGGATGTCGGACTCCAAACTGTCCGCAGTTTGTCCGATATCATTATTTACAAACAGGAATCCAACGGCCAGCAAGCATACCAGTAAAACAGCTAATATAATCTTACCTATCGCATTGAATTGACCTTTCATAAACATCCACCTCTCTTAGAAAAAGTTTTCTACAACATGCAGCAGATTCCGTTCACTGTCCCAGAAGAAGATAATTTCACTGTTATCTTCTTTAGAACGATGCCAGGATCCACAGGCATCATAATCAGGCCGCATGTCATCCGGCACTTCAATTTCATCCAGCCATGTATCTGCGGCTTCACTGACGCTGGCATAGTGCAGGGTTTCATGCTCTGCCGCTGACCAGGCAAACATCAGGTCGATGTAATCCTCGTACTTATATTCGAAAACATGGTATCTC
>JAFYKS010000247.1 GCA_017537495.1 Bacillota bacterium
CCTTGGATCCGATGTTTACAATCACATCAGTCGGTTCTCCTACAACAACATGCGGTGGGAATACTTCTCCCTGATTCACCAGATCATGAATTCCCTGGAAAAGAATCTCTTCATCGTAGGTCCAGTACATTTTAATGCCCTTGCCTGCCGCCTTGATTTCATCCAGCGGTGCAACAGATGCCGCATACAGTGCTGCAGCGATGCCGCCCTTCATATCGCAGGCACCGAGGCCGTACAGTTTGCCGTCTTCTTCGGTCAGGGTAAGCGGATCATAGTTCCAGCCGTCAGCAATGTCTACCGTGTCAGTATGGCCCAGGAATCCCAGTGTCGGATTCTCACCAAAACTTGCAACCATAACTTCTTTCCCGGTTTCCGGATTCTTTCTTCTGTCAACTTCGAACCCCAGAGGTGTAACAAAGTTTTCGATATAGTCCATAATTTCCTTATTGCATTTATCCTTGATCGTGTTAATTTCCACCAGGTCTTTCAAAATTTCTTTTACTGTCATGTCATCGCCCTTTCTGTATTTTTCCCTTTTCCTTACTTTGTTCAAAAAAGACTTCATTCATATTTTAATTTTATCGTTTCACAGAACGCGCGTCAACCCCAAACAACCAGCTTCAATCTCTATAAAAAAGAAACTCCGGAGCACATCTGTACTCCGGAGTTTTATTTGATTTTAGAAAGTGAATCTCTTTATTATTCAGCCTTTGGAGCTTCTGCTGCTGGTGCAGGAGCTTCTGCTGGTGCAGCAGGCTTTCTCTTTGCTCTCATGTTCAGGATAGCATTTGTAGGACATTCCTTAGCACACAGACCGCAGTTCTTACACTTTTCAGGGTCGATGAATGCCAGGTTGTTTTCTACAGTGATTGCTTCGAACTTGCAGACCTTAGCACACTTACCGCAGCCGATACAAGCGTTGGAGCAGTTCTTTCTTGCAACTGCGCCCTTGTCCTTGGAGTTACACTGAACTACTACCTTGTTCTTAGCAGGAGCAATTCTGATAACGCTGTTAGGACACTGCTTTGCACAGATACCGCAGCCTACGCACAGTTCTCTGTTTACAACAGCTACGCCGTTGCAAACCTGGATTGCGCCGTAAGGACATGCAACTGCACAGTCGCCCAGACCCATACAACCGTAAGGGCAAGCGGACAGACCGCCGTACAGCTGCTTTGCAGCCTTACAAGTGGACAGACCCTGGTATTCCATCAGAGTCTTAGCTGCGTCGCTGTTACCGTTACACATTACAACTGCAACCTGAGGTTCGGAAGAATCAGCTTCTACACCCAGAACAGCAGCCAGTGCTTCAGCCAGAGCCGCACCACCTACAGGACACTTACCAGTACCAACGGATGGATCTGCACCCAGTGCGTTAGCATAGTCGTCACAACCTGCGAAACCACAGGCACCACAGTTAGCGCCAGGCAGTTCTGCTCTCAGGTTAGCTACAGTTTCATCTACTGGTACGAAGAAGATCTTGGAAGCAATGGTCAGGACAACTGCCAGAACAAAACCGATGGCAGAAACCAGAGCTACAGGTATTAAAATACTAGACATTTCTCATTGGCCTCCTTCTCTTATACCAGTCCGCTGAAGCCCATGAAGCCCAGAGACAGGAATGCAGCAGTAACTAATGTGATAGGAACACCCTGGAAGCATGCAGGAATGGAAGTGTTTCCTTCCAGCTTGCTTCTCATACCGGAGAACAGTACCATTGCCAGCAGGAAACCGATACCGGCACCTGTGGAGTTCACCAGAGACTGAATGTAGTTGTAACCTTCATCGATGTTGGAGATACATACACCCAGTACAGCACAGTTAGTAGTGATCAGTGGCAGATATACACCCAGAGCCTTATGCAGGGAAGGGATGAATTTCTTCAGTGCCATTTCTACGAACTGTACCAGAGCAGCGATTACCAGGATGAATACGATGGTCTGTAAGTAGCCGATACCGAAACTGTTCAGTACCTGCTGAATAGGCCATGTAGCAGCAGTAGCCAGTACCATTACGAAGATAACGGCAATACCCATACCTACTGCGGAGTCCAGCTTCTTGGATACACCCAGGAACGGACAGATACCCAGGAACTGAGCTAATACGTAGTTATTTACTAAAATAACGCCTAATAAGATACTTGCTAAACCCATTATGCTTCAGCTCCTTTCTCTAATTCAGCCAGGCACTTTTCCTGCTGGCAGGTAGATGCCATTGCGCAGCCTGCGCAGCCGAATTCTTTCTTCTGAATAGCTTTACCGTTGGTAAAGTAGTTGATTGCAGCGATTGCACAAGCGTATACGAAGAAACCGCCAGGTGCCAGAGCAACAATCATGATAGGATGAGCGCTCAGGAAAGGTACTGCGATACCCAGGATGGTACCAGCACCGAATACTTCTCTGATTGCACCCATTACGCCCAGAGCCAGGGTGAAGCCCAGACCCATACCGATACCGTCCAGTGCGGAATCGAAAGCGTTATTCTTGGAAGCGAACATTTCCGCTCTTCCCAGGATGATACAGTTTACTACGATCAGCGGAATAAACAGACCCAGGGAAGCGTACAGGGAAGGCACGAATGCCTGCAGTACGAACTGTACTACGGTTACGAAGCCCGCGATTACTACGATGTAGCATGGGATTCTTACCTTGTCAGGAATAATCTTCGCTAATAAGGAAATTACGATATTGGAGCAGATTAATACTGCTGTAGCGGAAACACCCATACCCAGACCATTCAGGCAGGAGCTGGTTGTTGCCAGTGTAGGACAGGTACCCAGTAACAGAATCAGTACAGGGTTTTCCTTAATGATACCTTTGGTCAGGATGGCTAATTTACTTACTTTGTTTTCCATTAGTTAGCACCTCCTACTAATTTGTACTGTTCCAGAGCAGCACATACACCGTAGTGTACAGCGTCGGAGGATACAGTTGCACCGGTTACGTGAGTTACACCAGCATCTGCCTTAGCAGAAGTTGCTGTGTATTCAGCCAGGCCAGCGTACTGAGCCAGGTAACCAGCGTCGTGTGCCTTGGTACCCAGACCCGGAGTATCTCCGTGTGCAGTTACCTTTACACCAGTGATTGCGCCGTTAGCGTCCAGACCGATCATTTCAGTCAGCAGACCGCCGAAGGACTTGGTCTTAACGGTTACAACCATACCTGCACCGTTGTTGGCAGTATAGCAGTCAACTACGAATACTTTGCCTTCTTCCAGTACAGCCAGATCTCCGCTAAATGCGGTAAAATCGTCAGCTTCAGGCAGCAGTTCAGTTCTTGCTGCGTTAGCTTCTGCGATTGCGTTTGCTTCAATAATAGGAGCAGTAATAGAGTTTACGAATGCCAGCAGGCCGGTTACAACCAGACAGATAGCAACTAATACTACTACAGGTGCAATATTTTCTTTGAACATATTACTTTTCATTATTTCTTTGCACCTCCATACATTCTCTTCTGACAGAAGTTGTCAATCAGTGGGCACAGAACGTTCATCAGCAGGATGGAGAAGGAAACACCTTCCGGATAGGATCCAAACAGTCTGACGATCATGGTGATTAAACCACAGCCTACACCGAAGATTACCTTACCCATAGGTAAGATTGGGGAAGTTACATAGTCAGTTGCCATGAAGAATGCACCTAACATAACACCACCCGCCAGTACGTGGAAGATACCCATCTGCAGAGGGTCGCCAGTACCAGTTGCAGCATAGTAGATAGCTGCGAATGCAAATACAGTACCGATGAATGCCGCAGGGATGATTGGGCTGATAACCTTCTTCCAGATCAGGAACAGGCCGCCGATCAGCAGTGCAACTGCAGATACTTCACCCATGGAACCGCCGTGCATACCGATGAACATGATCATGTTGCCAGGCAGGTCAGCAGCATTGCCTTCAGCCAGAATACCCAGAGGGGTAGGACCGGTTACAGCGTCAGCCTGTAAAGCCTTAGGCAGAGGCCATGTAGTCATTTCTGTTGCGAAGGAAATGAACAGAACGATTCTTGCAGTGATAGCAGGGTTTACCAGGTTCTTACCGATACCGCCGTACAGCTGCTTAACGATGATAACTGCGATGAAGCAGCCCAGGATTGCAATCCATAAAGGCAGACCGGAAGGAACGTTGAATGCGATCAGCATACCGGTAACTGCTGCGGACAGGTCGCCCACAGTCTGCTGCTTCTTCATCATCTTATTCCATCCGAATTCGAATAACATGGAAGCAGCGATACATACTGCAGTCAGAACCAGAACTCTCATTCCGAATACGTATACGCTCACCAGCAGGGATGGAACCATAGCCAGGATTACCATAGACATGATCTTGGTAGTGTCCATGTTGGTTACGATGTGCGGTGAGGAGGATACAATCAGATTATTGTAAAACTTCTTATCCATTACTTAATTCCAGCCTCCTTTACTACGCCCTTACCCAGCTTGTTAGTGAAAGCCAGAGGTCTTCTTGCAGGACAGATGTAGGAACAGCTGCCGCATTCCATACACTGCATTACCTTCAGATCGCTCAGAGCCTGTGCATCTCTCATATCGTATGCCTTAGCCAGAGCAGTTGGAATCAGCTTGAACGGACATGCCTGGTGGCACTTACCGCAGTTGATACATGCAGTTTCTTCCTTCACCAGAGCCTGAGCCTTGGAGAATGCCAGGATTGCGTTGTTGTTCTTTACGATTGGCAGTTCATCAGAGAAGATTGCACGGCCCATCATAGGACCACCCATCAGGATCTTTCTAGGTTCCTGCTTGTAGCCGCCGCAGAATTCGATTACGTCATGAATCTGAGTACCGATTGGAGCGATTACATTGGTTGGACGTGCAACAGCATCACCGTCAACGGTCATTCTCTTAGTGATCAGAGGCATACCGTTTCTGAAGTACTGACCTACGAAAGCAATGGTAGTTACGTTGGACAGGATGATGCCCAGGTCAGCTGGCAGTACGCCTGCGTTCATGGTCTTGCCTGTTACTTCGTATACCAGAACTCTTTCTGCACCCTTTGGATATCTAGCCTGCAGCTTGAAAGTCTTGATGTTGGTGATTCCCTTAGCTGCCAGCAGCTGATCCAGGTGCTGGATTGCATCCATCTTGTTGTCTTCGATACCGATGAAACCTTCGGACAGACCCAGGAACTTCATAACCAGCTGGCAGCCGGCAATCAGGTCTTCTGCATCTTCCAGCATCAGTCTGTGGTCAGAAGTGATGAATGGTTCACATTCTGCAGCATTGACGATTAAGGTATGTACAGCATCGATATTCTTAGGGTTAAACTTGATATGTGTAGGGAAGGAAGCGCCGCCCAGACCTACCAGGCCGGATGCTCTGATTGCCTTAACGAATTCAGGCAGATCGTTTGCAACTGGAACTTCAATTCCTTCATAAATTTCCTGCTGCTTATCGGTTTCGATAACCACCAGAGTGTCCTAGCCGCCGTTTGCAGAACGCACTTCTTCGATACCGGTTACAGTACCGGAAACGGAAGAGTGAATTGGTGCGCTGACGAAAGCTTCAGTGTCGCCCAGGAGCTGACCTACTTTAACGTAGTCTCCCTTCTTCACTAAAGGCTTACAAGGTGCTCCGATATGCTGAGACATGGAAATTTTTACGACATCAGGTACAGGCATTACTTCTGTAGCACAACCAGCAGTGTGCTTGTAATGGTGCACGTGAATGCTCGGTAAATGTTTTTGACTCATTGTAGTTGAGACCTTCCTTTCTAAATTTTGTACAAAATCATACAGATAACATTATACTACAGTCCTCTTTAAATGTCATTAAAAAATTTATTTTTTAACGAGAAATTTGTTGAAAATCAGGTTTTTTGTGGTATATATGTGGGCTTCCTGCAAAACTTCCCGTTCCGCCTGTAACTTTCCCCCTGGCTTTTTTGATTTATTTACAGTAGAATAAAGTTGTAAAACAAATAACACCAAGGAGAACCCCCTATGAAACGACTGCTGACAATCATACTTATCTTTACCCTTTGTTTCACCGCTGCGGTACCCGCTCTGGCTGCAGAAGTCAATGCAGATATGATTCCGCTTGATTCTGCAGATATAACCATCGAAGAGGGTAAGACCTATTCCATCTCATCAAAAGAAGAACTCTTCAATTTCAGAGACATCGTCAACAGCGGCAGCACCTTTAAAGGTTCCTGCGTTCAGCTTCTTGCTGACATCGCCGTAAACGAAGGAAGCATTACCTGCGGCGGCAAAAATGAGGAATACAATCCTTATCTTGACAACCAGCTCATAACGTCCACAAGCGATATCATCTGGTGGATTCCAATCGGCCGGCATAGCGGTCAGACCACCGCTGTCTTCAGCGGAACTTTCGAGGGCAATAACCATACCATATCCGGTCTGATCTACGACTACAGCAGCGGAGGCGGCATGGCTGTCTTCGAACGCTGCGACGGTGCCGTAATCCGCAATTTAAAGGTAGAAAACTTCTATTTCCGGGCACATAACTGTGCGGGAATCTGTGCCAAAGCCTGGGGAGGTACGATTATAGAAAATTGTTTTGCTGCAGGTTTCATTCCAAATCGCGGTCTGTCCGGCGGCATTGTCGGATACGTTTCACCAGCTTATGTTCAGTCCGGATTCGCCTGTCAGATTATCAACTGCATCAGTGCATGTACGATTTTCGAAGGTTCCTACCACAGCAGCGGCATCAGCACCAGCCATAACACAGGCGGAATCGTCGGCCTGTGTGACAACACCGAAGTAATCGGGTGCGTAAATCACGGTAAAATTTCCGGCACAGAAAACATCGGTGCCATCATCGGCAGTTCCGGTGAAAATGTCACCATGACAGACTGTGAGAACCATGGCACTGCTGCAGGTCCTGATTACATAAACCGCCTGATTGGGAATCAGCCGGACACCGGACAGCATATTCATGTTTATGACACTTCCAAGTACGCATACGATGAAACAGCACATTTCCACGCCTGCAGCTGCGGCGATGCAATTAACAGAGCTGTACACTCCTTCACGTACAGAACGCTCCGTGAACCATCCAAAACGCAGGACGGCATTCAGAGAAAAACATGCCTCGTGTGCAAAGCCTACTTTGATGAAATCCTGAAAAAAGAGCCTTCCTACACACTGGAAATCGAAAACAGAGACCTTATGGACTATGTTGATTTATGGAACAGTTCCACGTTCCATATTGCAGCAAAAGAAGGCGCACACATTAAAGATGTCATCCTCAATGGTGTCTCCCTCGGTCCGGTAACAAAAGTTTCTTTCCAGGACGGCGATATCATTAAAATTATCTTTGCCTCCAACAGCCAGCCAGAGGAAACTCCGAAGCAGGACAAAGAACTGTCCGCTGCAGAAAAAAACCGTCTCATCAAGGGAATCCAGGCCACTACAATCAAAGCCTCTTCTGTAAACGTCCACAACGGTTCCATCCGCATCACCTGGAAGAAATCTCCTGGCTACAAAGTGGACTATTATCAGATTTACCGTTCCACCAAGAAGAACAGCGGCTATGGAAAGAAAGCATTCTATACCACCAAAACAGGCAAAGCCACAACCTACACCAACAGCAAAAGCCTGAAGGTGGGAACCCGCTACTACTATAAAGTCCGCGGTGTTCGTGTTATCGACGGCAAGAAATACTACACCCAGTATTCCAACAAGGCGAACCGCCGTGCACAGGCACCAATCGTCCGTGCCAACCCGCCGTATTAAACCATAATCTGCACTACCATTTGCTGTACAGAAAAAGACACAGTCCACACGGACTGTGTCTTTTGTATTCTTAAAAATTATTCTTCTCTGCCCACAACCACGCGGCCCAGTTCATCCAGACCGATGACCTTTTCTTCAGCCTCGCGGCGTGCCTTAATGTATGTGAGAACCTCTTCATCAAAGATTTCTCCCGGACACACAATCGGAATTCCCGGCGGATACGGAATCACAGAAGACGCACAGACCCTGCCTGCTGCCTCTTCCAGCTTCACACGTTCTTTTCTCAAAGGTACGGCGGTCATTTTCAGGCTGGCAGTTACAGCAGATGGCTGCTGCGGTTTCACATCCAGCAGCTGACGCTCCGCAGCAATCTTCTTCAGCGCGTTCAGCAGTTTCTCGAAGTCGCATCGTTTATTGCCGATTCCTGTCATGCACATAAGGATATTGCCGGTTACCAGTTCGATGAAGATATCTTCTTCCATGAGCAGGTCTTCCAGTTCATTGCCGTTGAGACCATAAGCGGACATATCCAGATTCAGCTTGGTAAAGTCCAGCATCGGATGGCGCATAATGCGAAGGCCTGGCACTTCCTTCTCAGCAGTTTCGTAGAACCACTGCAGACTTTCTGCCCAGTCCTTCATCAGGTCTTCCCCATAATGTTCCATCAGATCTGCATTGAGATCCAGGGTTGCCATCAGAGGGTAAGACGGACTGGTACTTTCAATGGCCTGCAGACGGTCTTCCAGATCGTACTTATCTACCCTGTCGGAGCATACGTTCAGCAGTGCAGTCTGGGTGAAGGATGCCAGCGTCTTATGGATGCTGTTGATAACCAGATCCGCACCGGAAACCTCTGCCGCAGCCGGGAACCCCTGCTGCCCGTGCTTTGCAAA
>JAFYKS010000248.1 GCA_017537495.1 Bacillota bacterium
CCCTATTTTCTGAGCACCGTCTTCTATATAAGATTCAATCATCAGACCCTTCACCATACCCCGGATATCTTCACTGTACCGGCGGGAATCCAGCACCTCGTGAGCAATACGGATCTGTTCCAGATACATTTTGCCGGAGTTATTATGACTGGTATCCACGATAACAGACATGTTCTCCAGATTTTGTTCAGAATACAGGTCATACAGCAGGCGCAAGTCTTCATAATGATAATTGGCCATATTCTGTCCATGTTTATTTACATGACCACGGAGAATGGCGTGACAGAGCGGATTGCCCATGGTCTTCACTTCCCAGCCTCTGTAAATAAACTTATGCGGTGTCTGCGCAGCAATGATCGAGTTCAGCATAACAGAGAACACACCGCTGGTAGGATTCTTCATACCTACCGGAATGTTCATGCCGCTGGCAGTGAGCCGGTGCTGCTGGTTTTCTACAGAACGTGCACCTACCGCCATATAAGACAGCAGGTCGGATACATACTTGTAGTTTTCCGGATAAAGCATCTCGTCTGCACAGGTTAATCCGGTTTCCTCGATAGCACGGGTATGCAGGCGTCTCATGGCAACCAGTCCTTCCAGAAGGTCTTCTTCCTTTTCCGGATCCGGCTGGTGAATCAGTCCCTTATACCCTTGTCCTGTGGTTCTCGGCTTATTGGTATAAATCCTCGGGATAAGAATCATCTTTTCCTTTACCTGCTCCTGCACTCTGGCGAGGCGGTATGTGTAGTCCAGCACCGCATCTTCATTGTCCGCAGAACACGGTCCGATGATTACAAGGAACTTATCACTTTCACCGCGGAAAACCGATGCAATCTCTGCGTCACGTTCTTTTTTAATTTTCGTTACGCTTTCAGAAAGCGGATAACGTGCCTTGATTTCCATGGGAATCGGCAGTTTTCGTATAAATACACTTCTCTCTTCCATCCTGCATAGGCTCCTTTTTCTGTAAGTACGGTTTTATTTTATCATATTACAGCGGTTTGTCAAAGGGTTCGCACCAGTAGCGGCGCTTCCCCACCGATTTCTTTCCGTATTCAATGGCTTCTGTCGGACATCCGCAGATGCATGCCATACACTGGGTACAGTCTCCCTGCCACACCGGTCTGCCATTCTCTATCCGAATGTTCTGCAGCGGACAGATTCTTTCGCAAAATCCGCAGCCTATGCAGCTGTCCTTCACATGAAAGGCTCTGTCGTTCACAAACAGTTTATAAAATACCGGGTTTACCACGGAGCTGAGAACTTTGGCCTTTGGGCTTTTCTGGGTCAGTTCCTGATCTCTGAGAATGGTTTCTGCCACAGATTTCAGACGGCGGTGCGCCATTTCCATGATCAGCGGCTCCTCTTCTTCTGTCGGTGCCTTAAACATGGTAATATAATTTTCTGGCATAACTACGTCTGCCATGCCGCGGTAGTTCATTCCCTTTTCTTCGCAAAACTTCTTCGCATACTCTCCCGCATTGCCGATGCTGTCACCGCAGGTCAGCACGAACCAGGCATCCGCCTTAGGGGTGAAAGTACACTTTCTCAGAAATTCATCCACCACCCTGGGCATTCTCCAGGCATAAGTCGGAAGAACGAAGATGAAACACTCTTCCGTATGAAATTCTGCAGTTTCCCCTTTTTTAATATACTCATTTAAGGATACAATATCCTTTTTAAAAATCGAATTCAGGTATTCAGCCGCATACTGGCTGTTACCTGTTCCTGTAAAATACAAAATCATTCCAAATCCCCCTTCTCACCGCCGGACAGTGCCGAGCGGAACTGTTTTGAAAATAAAAATACTGTGATCGCTACTGCGAAAAAGTCAGCCACCGGTTCTGCCAGAAAGACGGCGAAGGCCTTATCTTCGAAGAACAATGGCAGAATATAAATCAAAGGTATCAGCAGAATCAGTTTACGCAGGCAGGCAAGGAAAAAGCTTGTCTTGGCATTACCGATGGCGATAAAGGTCTGCTGACAGGCCGTCTGAATTCCCATGAGGAACAGCAAAGCAGCATAAATCCGAAGAGACCAGGACGCATAGGCAATCAGATCCGGATTTCCGTTGTTAAAGAGCCGAACGAAAACTTCCGGTGCAATCATTACGATGGCCCAGATGGCTACCGAATACACAATGCAGGTACGAATCAGCACACGGAAAGACTGACGCACCCTGTCAAAATTGCCAGCCCCGAAATTGTAACTGGTGATAGGCTGCGCTCCCTGACACAAACCGGACACCGGCATCATGCAGAACTGCATCAGGGTGGAAAGAACCGTCATGCTACCTACTGCAATATCCCCTCCGTATTTCAGCAGTGAAGTATTGAAGCAGACGGACAGTACACTTTCCGTAAACTGCATGATAAACGGAGAGACGCCCAGTGCCAGACATGGCAGAAATACCTGAGGTACCAGGCGCAGATTTTCAGGGCGGATTTTGAGAAGTGTCTTTTTCCCCATAAGGAAAAGAACAATCCAGGACGCAGAAACAGTCTGAGCCAGTACGGTAGCCAGTGCTGCACCGCGGACACCCATATCAAACAGAAAAATAAACACCGGATCCAGTACGATATTGATTCCAGCACCCAGCAGCACGGACATCATGCTGATCTTGGTGAAGCCCTGAGCTGAAATAAAGGGATTCAGCCCGATGGTCATCTGTACACAAATAGTTCCCAGAAGATAAATATTCAGATATTCCAGTGCGGGTTCCGCCGTTTCCGGGCTGGCACCGAAAGCCATCAGCAGAGGCCGTCCAAATAATGCCATTACTGCGGTCAATGTAATACTGAGAAGTGCCAGCATGGATGCGCAGTTTCCCAGGGTTC
>JAFYKS010000249.1 GCA_017537495.1 Bacillota bacterium
CCCAGCAGCTTGTAAGCCATCATGCTCTTGCCGGCCTTAATGTGGTCTAATACAATACCGTTCTTTACGCCATCTATATTCATTTATTTGCCTCCTGTAATTATGCTATGTCAATGATGTCTTATTTCAGTCCCAGCAGGAACAGAATCAGGGCCATTCTGATGTGCTTGCCGCACAGTGCCTGGAAGAAGTAGCATGCTCTAGGGTCATTGTCAACTTCAACAGAGATTTCGTTTACTCTTGGCAGTGGGTGCAGGATAGTCAGGTCTTCCTTTGCATTTGTCAGCTTGTCCAGATCCAGGATGTATGTATCCTTTAATCTTACGTAATCTTCTTCGTTGAAGAAACGTTCCTTCTGAATACGGGTCATGTACAGGATATCCAGCTGAGGCATTGCTTCTTCCAGGGATTCCATTTCAACCCATTCAGCACCGTGTTCGTTCAGGCTTTCCTTTACGTAATCAGGCACCTGCAGTTCCTGCGGGCTGATCAGAACGAACTTTACGTTTTCATAACGCATCATTGCTTCAATCAGGGAGTGTACGGTTCTGCCGAACTTCAGGTCGCCGCACAGA
This sequence comes from Bacillota bacterium, assembly GCA_017537495.1. Taxonomy (GTDB): domain Bacteria; phylum Bacillota; class Clostridia; order Peptostreptococcales; family Anaerovoracaceae; genus RGIG7179. The sequence continues at coordinate 576 of JAFYKS010000249.1, forward strand.
CCTACGGTCATGTTGTCCAGTCTGCCTTTCTTTCTCTTGATGGTCAGCAGGTCAGTCAGGGTCTGTGTAGGGTGGAAGTGGCCGCCGTCGCCGCCGTTGATGATAGGTACAGTAGTTCTCTGTGCAGCTACGATTGGTGCACCTTCCTTAGGATGACGCATTGCGATGATGTCAGCGTAGCAGCCTACAGTCTGAATGGTATCGCTTACGGATTCACCCTTTGCAGCAGAGCTGGAGCTTGCTGCGGAGAAGCCCAGTACGCTTCCGCCCAGTTCCAGCATAGCAGCTTCAAAGCTCAGTCTGGTTCTGGTGGACGGTTCAAAGAACAGGGTTGCCAGCTTCTTGTGGTTGCAGATGTCCTGGTATACAGTTGGATTAGCCACGATATCGTTTGCAACGTCAATCAGGTGGTCGATTTCTTCCAGGGATAAGTCTGTGATGTTAATAAGGTTTCTGATCTCGCTCATTTTTATTTGTCTCCTCTCATCCAGCCCTCATCAGAAGGGTTGTCTCTGAATTTTAAAATACGTTCTTTGTCTTCAGCCTTGATGTAGCCTGTTTCAGCTGCTACTTCAACCAGTGCATCCAGGTTGCACAGAGATACGTTTTTCACATTGTTTTCTGCCAGCTTGTCCAGGCCCTTCTTCATACCATAGGTGAAGATGCTTGCGATACCCAGAACTTCAGCGCCGGCTTCCTTCAGAACCTTTACGCAGTCGATTGCGGAACCTGCAGTGGAAATCAGGTCTTCGATTACAACGACCTTCTGACCTGGCAGCAGCTTGCCTTCAATCTGGTTGGTTCTTCCGTGGTCCTTAGCGGAGCTTCTTACGTAACCCATAGGCAGGTTCATCATGTGGCCTACGATAGCCGCATGTGCGATACCTGCGGTGCTGGTTCCCATGAGAACTTCGCAGTCAGGATAGTTTTCCTTAACGACTTCCACCAGACCCTGTTCTACCAGAGTTCTTACTTCAGGGGAAGTCAGTGTCAGACGGTTGTCGCAGTAAATCGGGCTCTTGATACCGCTTGCCCATGTGAATGGTTCTTCCGGACGCAGGAATACTGCTTCGATGGATAACAGGCCCTTAGCTACTTCTTTTCTTAATTCCATGTCTATTTCTCCTTTATTCTGACGGCTTGATGCCGTATATTTTGCAAAATCTCTGTTTTCGGTGTTTCCGCTTTAGCCCACGAATTCAGCCATACATCTTCTGTATGCTGCAACAGGGTCTGCAGCCTGGGTAATCGGACGGCCTACTACGATGTAGTCGGAACCGATTTCCTTTGCCTTTGCAGGGGTGGTAACTCTTACCTGGTCGCCCATGTCGCCGTCAGCGAATCTTACGCCAGGAGTTACAGTCAGGAAGTCGCCGCCGCATGCTACGTGTACGGTTTCAGCTTCCAGTGGGGAGCATACTACGCCGTCCAGGCCAGCCTTCTTTGCGTTTTCTGCATAGTGCATAACAACCTTTTCCAGTGGTTCGTTGATCAGCAGGTCATTGGTCATTCTTTCCTGGTCAGTGGAGGTCAGCTGAGTTACAGCAATCAGCAGAGGTCTGGTGCCGTCTGGTCTGGTCAGACCTTCACGTGCAGCTTCCATCATTGCGATGGTACCTGCTGCATGCAGGTTTGTCATATCTACATCCAGTTCACGCAGTACGGACATTGCCTTCTTTACTGTGTTTGGAATATCATGCAGCTTCAGGTCCAGGAAAATCTTGTGGCCTCTTCTCTTGATTTCTCTTACGATAGCAGGTCCTTCTGCATAGTACAGTTCCATACCAATCTTTACATATGGCTTTTCTTCTGTGAAGTTGTCCAGGAACTTGAATGTTTCTTCCGCGCTCGCAAAGTCGCAAGCGATAATTACGTCTTTACCCATTAGTGTGCACCTCCGATAATTTCATTTAAATCTTTAATTCCATATTTTTCGCAAACCCTTGGCAGGTCGTCGATAATCTGCTTACTTGCAAACGGGTCAATCAGGTTGGCAGCACCTACTTCGACTGCAGTAGCGCCTGCCAGCATCATTTCAACCACTTCTTCTGCGGTAGAAATACCGCCCATGCCGATAATCGGCAGCTTCACTGCATCATACACCTGATAAACCATTCTCAGGGCTACAGGCAGGATTGCGTGGCCGGAGAAACCACCCATCTTGTTGGCGATGACAGGCTTCTTTGTCTTCAGGTCGATACGCATACCCAGCAGTGTGTTAATCAGGCTGATACCGTCTGCACCGCCGGCTTCGCATGCTCTTGCGATTTCGGTGATGTCAGTTACGTTAGGGGACAGCTTGATGAACATTGGCTTCTTTGTTACTTCACGGACTGCTCTGGTTACTTCTTCTGCAGCCTTTGCGCTGGTACCGAAGGCCATACCGCCGCCGTGTACATTCGGACAGCTGATGTTGATTTCGAACCAGCCGATCTGCTTATTTGCAGCAGGATCGTTTTCCAGTCTTCTTACGGTTTCCACATATTCAGGAACGGAGAAACCGGAAACATTGGCCATAACCGGCTTGTGGAACACTTCTGCCAGCTTCGGCAGTTCTTCGCTGATTACTCTGTCTACACCTGGATTCTGCAGACCTACTGCATTAATCATGCCGTCAGGACATTCTGCAATTCTTGGAGTAGGGTTGCCGAATCTTGGTTCCAGGGTAGTACCCTTAAAGGAGAAGGTACCCAGGCAGTTGATATCATATAATTCTGCGAATTCGTAGCCGAATCCGTAGGTTCCGGATGCCGGAATGATCGGGTTATCGATTTCGATACCGCATAAGTTAATCTTTGTATTTACCATATGATTTCCTCTCTTTCCAGAACCGGACCGTCCTTGCAGATTCTCTTGTTGCCGTACTTGGTCTTGCAGGAGCATCCCATGCATGCACCGAAGCCGCAGCCCATTCTTTCTTCGAAACTGTACTGACCGGAAGTCTTTGCGATGGCTTCGATTGCCTTGAACATCGGCAGAGGTCCGCAGGTACAGAAGTAGGAGTATTCCAGATTCTTCAGTACGTCAGTTACAAAGCCCTTCACACCCACAGAACCGTCTGCAGTTGCAATGTGCACTTCGCAGCCCAGTGCTTCGAATTCTTCTGCATAGAACACTTCGTCTGCTGCATTGAAGCCCAGGATTACCTGAACCTTCGCTTCCGGATTTGCCTGACGGATGGATTTTGCCAGACCGTACATCGGAGGCACGCCTACGCCGCCGCCGATCAGAACCGGTGCATCACCAACCTTGGTGATGTCGTAGCCGTTGCCCAGACCGATCAGCACGTCCAGTTCCTGACCAGGAGTCATTTCTGCCATGGCTTCGGTACCGCCGCCGACTACTTTATAAATAATGGTAATGGTTTCTTCGTTATAGTCACACACGGAAATCGGTCTTCTCAGGAAGAAGCCATCCAGCTTGATGTTTACAAACTGGCCTGGTGCAGTGCAGTCAGATGTGTCGCCTGCCAGCACCATCTTCATGGTGTTCTTTGCGATTTCCACGTTTTCCAGGATTTCATAAATACTCTGTTTCATCTTATTCTCCTTTATGTTACAGGGCGTTCCAGACGGTCTTGCCGCCTGATACGTTGAAGAGGCACTTGCCGTAAGCCTTCATGCCGGCAAACGGTGTAGCCTTGCCCATGGATGCAAATTCTTCCGGATTTACGGTGTATTCAGTGCCCACTTCCCAGATGCTGTAGTCCATGTTTTCTTCTGCGGAAGGCAGGCCGAAACGCTTTCTTGGATTGGTGCTCATCAGCTCAATCAGTCTGTCCAGAGACATGCGGCCAGGTCTAACAAAATGGGTGTACATCATGGCGAAAGCAGTTTCCAGGCCGACTACGCCCAGCGGGCTGTCTGCCAGACCTCTGGATTTTTCTTCTGCACTGTGCGGTGCATGGTCGGTGGCAATCATGTCGATGGTGCCGTCCAGGATACCTTCGATGAGAGCATCGCGGTCTTCTTTGCTTCTGATTGGCGGGTTCATCTTGAAACGTGCATCTTCCTGCAGGTCTTCATCGCAGAAGATCAGGTAGTGCGGTGCGGTTTCGCAGGTTACGTCCACGCCTCTTGCCTTGGCCTGACGGATGATTTCCACACTTTCCTTGGTGGAAATGTGGCATACGTGATAGCCGCAGCCGATTTTTTCGGCCAGCTCAATGTCGCGCTTCATCGGAGCCCATTCGCTTTCGGAGCAGATGCCTTTATGGCCGTGCTCTCTGGCATAAACACCATCGTGGATATAGCCGCCGTTTCTCAGCTCCATATCTTCACAGTGGGCTACTACCAGCTTGCCGTGCTTCTTTGCGATTTCCATGGCCTGAGCCATCAGGGTCATGTCGTTTAAGCCGACGCCGTCATCACTGAAGCCGCACACATATGGTGCCATGGCTTCCATGTCGGCCAGGTCTTCGCCGCGTTCTCCCATGGTCAGGGCACCGTAAGGGATGACATTAATCACGGCATCCTTTTCGATGATGTCCAGCTGAACCTTCAGGTTTTCCAGATCGTCCGGAACCGGCTTCAGGTTCGGCATGGAGAACACGTGGGCATAACCGGATTTCGCTGCAGCAGTGGTGCCGGTTTTTATGGTCTCCTTATAAAAAAATCCCGGCTCACGTAAATGCACATGTACATCCACGAAAGAAGGGATTAAAATAACATTTTCATCGGATAAAATTTTATGAGAACCGGAAAAACGGGACTCTAAATCCCGGGCAAAAATCGCCAGATTTTCGGTTGTATTCAGGTTTGGTCTGAATGTGTTTGTCATGGGTCTCCTCCGTTTTTACACAAAAAAACTTGTCCCGGGGACAAGTGTAGACTCAGCAAAACAGCAGGCAGAATCTACTTCGCCCTGCTAATTCATATGTTTCATCTTGCCGATCTCTCTGTATCGCCTTTAAAGATTTATTTTCAACACCAAAATTCTATCATAGGTGAGCGAAGAGTGTCAAGGGAAAAGAAAAAGGGCTTGTAAATATTTTTATCTAATCTTCACGCAAATAAATTGAAAATCCGAGGGAATCAATATATAATATAAAGAGGACTGTAAACAATAAAAACAGACACTGAAAAGGATTCGTTTATATATTTGATTTGAGAAAAGGAGAACAATACATGGGATTTGGAATGGAAGTCGGTATTGACCTGGGTACAGCCAATGTACTCGTTTATATTAAAGGAAAGGGTGTCGTAATGAATGAGCCATCTGTAGTGGCACTGAACAAGGACACCGATGAAATTCTGGCAGTTGGCGAAGAAGCGCGTCAGATGCTGGGCAGAACTCCGTCCAACATCATCGCAGTAAGACCTCTGCGTGACGGCGTAGTTTCTGACTACGATATTACAGAAAGAATGCTGAAGTACTTCATCAAGAAGACCTGCGGTTCCGGGCGTTTCTTCAAGCCTAAAATCATGATCTGCATTCCGAGCGGTGTAACCGAAGTGGAAAAGAGAGCGGTTCGTGAAGCGGCACAGCAGGCAGGCGGCAAGGACGTATACCTGATGGAAGAACCGGTAGCAGCAGCAATCGGTGCTGGCATCGATATCAGTAAGCCGGACGGTGTTATGGTAATTGACATCGGCGGCGGCACTACCGATATCGCTGTAATTTCTCTGGGCGGCATTGTAGCAAGTGCTTCTGTAAAGATGGCCGGCGACAAGTTCGACGAAGCTATCATCAAGTACATGCGTAAGGAACACAAGCTGTACATCGGTGAAAGAACTGCAGAAGAACTGAAGGTAACCATCGGTACTGCTTTCCCTAGAGAAGAAGTGGTTGTGCAGGAATGCCGCGGCCGTGACCTGGTAACAGGCCTGCCTAAGAGCGTGGAAGTAACTTCCGACGAAATGATGAGCGCGCTGGATGAAGCCATGATTACCATCACAGAAGCAGTACACAATGTACTGGAAAAGACTCCGCCTGAACTGGCTGCTGACATCAGCAACTCCGGTATCGTTCTGACCGGCGGCGGTGCACTGCTTTACGGCATCGACAAGCGTATCGAAGACAGAACAGGAATTAAAGTAAGAATCGCAGATGACCCAAAATCATGCGTTGCAATCGGAACCGGCACAGCACTGGATTCACTGCCGGCCCTGGAAGGCAATTCATTAAACAGAAGGGCACCTTATCTCTAAAAGCTGCAGCGTCCCTTCGGGGACGCTGTTTCTGCTTTTTGCAGCATGTCAAAATTTGTACTCCGGAAGTTTTCGGAAGAAAGGACCATACATGAAACTGGAAATTATCGCAACCTCCACCTTTGGTCTGGAGGCCGTAGTAAAAAGAGAAATTGAAAACCTGGGATATAAGATTATTCAGTCAGAAGATGCCAAGATTACCTTCATGGGAGACGAACGTGCCGTGGTGCGTGCCAACCTGTGGCTGAGAAGTGCTGACCGTGTGCAGATCAAGATGGCGGAATTCAAGGCACTGGAATTCGAAGAACTGTTCCAGCAGGTAAAGGGGATTCCGTGGGAAGAATGGATTCCGATCGACGGCAAATTCGTTGTAAACGGATCCTCCGTCAAGTCCAAGCTCTTCTCCGTTCCTGCCTGCCAGTCTGTAGCAGAAAAGGCTATCGTTGAGCGACTGAAAGAAGCATATGGTGTGGACTACTTCGAAAAGAGTGGTGCACTCTATGACATTAAGATCACATTACTGAAAGACCGTGTAACCGTAACCCTGGACACCACCGGTCCTGGCCTCCATAAGAGAGGATACCGTGTGGCCATGGTAGATGCACCGATGTAGGTATCTCTGGGAGCTGCTCTGGTGCAGCTCTCCTTCTGGAATAAGGGACGTATCA
>JAFYKS010000250.1 GCA_017537495.1 Bacillota bacterium
CGTGCACCATACTGCGGGTCGTAAGCTTCTCCGGCAATGAATGTCATTGCTTCGTCAGTCAGTACCAGGCTCATATTCCGGTCAGACAGGCGCCGTTCCAGAGATTTCAGGGACAGCTGGATGATACGGCTGATCTGCTCCAGTGTCAGCGGGCTGAATACGATGATGTCATCGATTCGGTTCAGGAATTCCGGACGGAAGTAGTTTTTCAGCTGGCCGGTCACCTGTTCCTTCACAGCTTCGTCCACCGTACCATCTGCTTTCATATTATCCAGCAGATATGGAGAACCGATGTTGGAGGTCATAATAACGATGGTATTCTTAAAGTCCACAGTTCTGCCCTGGTTGTCGGTGAGACGTCCGTCGTCCAGCAACTGAAGCAGGATATTGAACACATCCGGATGAGCCTTTTCGATTTCGTCGAAGAGGATTACGCTGTACGGTTTCCGTCTTACAGCCTCGGTCAGCTGACCGCCTTCATCGTATCCCACATATCCCGGAGGCGCACCTACAAGTCTGGATACGGAATGCTTTTCCATATACTCAGACATATCGATTCGGATAATATTCTTTTCTGTATCAAAGAGAGACTCAGACAGTGCCTTGGCCAGCTCAGTTTTACCTACACCGGTCGGTCCAAGGAAAATAAAGGAACCGATTGGACGGTTTTCGTCCTTCAGGCCTGCTCTTGCTCTCAGGATTGCTTCGGACACAGCAGTCACGCCCTCATCCTGGCCGATCACTCTCTTATGGAGAATTTCTGCGAGGTGCAGCAGTTTCTCACGTTCTGTTTCCACCAGTTTCGCCACCGGAATACCGGTCCAGCCGGATACCACTTCGGCGATTTCTTCTTCCGTAACCTCTTCCTTCAGAAGACGGTCTGCAGTCTGACCTTCACCGTCAACGTCAGCACCTTCAGCCTTGGCCTTTTCTTCTTCCAGCTTCTTTTCCAGATCCGGCAAAATCCCATACTTCAGCTGTGCCAGTTTTTCCAGGTTGTACTGGCGCTCTGCCTCTTCCATCTGGTGTTTCACATCTTCAATCTGCTGCTTCAGGGCCTTCACATCAGCGATTCCCTTCTTTTCATTTTCCCACTGGGCACGCATGGAATCGTTTTCTTCCTTCAGTGCAGCCAGTTCCTTTTCCAGGGTTTCCAGACGGGCTGCAGAGGCTTTGTCTGTTTCCTTTCCCAGAGCTTGTTTTTCGATTTCCAGCTGCATAATCTTGCGGCTGATTTCATCCAGTTCTGCCGGCATACTGTCAATTTCCGTACGGATTCTGGCAGCCGCTTCGTCCATCAGGTCGATAGCCTTGTCCGGCAGGAAACGGTCGCTGATATAGCGGTCAGACAGAGTCGCACATGCAATGAGTGCACCGTCCGTGATTCTTACACCATGATGGATTTCAAAACGTTCCTTCAGGCCTCTCAGGATGGAAATGGTATCTTCCACAGTCGGCTGATCCACCAGCACCTTCTGGAATCTTCTTTCCAGAGCCGCGTCCTTTTCAATATATTTTCTGTATTCATCCAAGGTTGTAGCACCGATGCAGTGCAGTTCCCCTCTGGCCAGTTTCGGCTTCAGCAGGTTGCCTGCATCCATGGAACCTTCCGTTCTGCCGGCACCTACAATATTATGAATTTCATCGATGAACAGAATAATTCTGCCCTCGGATTTTTCCACTTCGTTTAAAACCGCCTTCAGACGTTCTTCGAACTCGCCACGGAACTTGGCACCGGCAATGAGCGCCCCCATATCCAGCGCAAAGATTGTCTTATCCTTCAGCCCTTCCGGCACGTCACCGTTTAAGATTCGCTGTGCCAGACCTTCTACTACGGCTGTTTTGCCGACGCCTGGTTCCCCGATGAGGACCGGA
>JAFYKS010000251.1 GCA_017537495.1 Bacillota bacterium
ATTGGCTCATCGTAATAATGGTCACCGAAAGGATCCCCCATATGCAGGGCCGCTGCGTCATCGTAGCCGTCCATGACGAAGTCAAAGACCTCATTGACGAAATCGATAACAGGCCGCTTGCTTCGGAAGTTCCGGTTCAGGTCAATTTTTTCAGACAGAAGATTTTCCTCCTGTGAATAGGACTGATATCGTTTCTGGAAAATTTCCGGCTCTGCCAGACGGAACTTATAAATACTCTGCTTCACGTCCCCTACCAGGAAGAGATTGTTCTCCCGGCAGATCCTCTGCAGAAACGCTTCCTGCATCACATTGCTGTCCTGGTACTCATCGACGAAGATATGGAGGTATTTTTCCCGGTAATACCGGCTCACTTCTTCATCCTTCAAAATCTCCCAGGCGTAGTGTTCGATATCAGAAAAGTCCACCAGTCCCCGGTGCTGTTTTTCTTCGCGGTACAGCTGGCTGTAACGGGTCAGAAGTTTTTCAATGAGGGCTGCATCTGCATAGGTCTGCGCCATTTCATCGGCCATGGCATAGGCACTCTGCGCAAAATATTCTTCCCGCAGCGCTTTCACTTTCTTTTTTGCCAGATCACGGCCTGCGGAGGCCGCATTTTTCATAGCTTCTGCTTCTTCGGAGGTAAGGCTGCTGTCCTCCGGCGGATTGTAAAGGGTCTTTCGGAGGGTGCCCAGTTTGAAGGCTCCCAGTGCATCCCTTAAGACGTCATAGTCACCGAAAGCTTCGCGGATTTTTGCAATCTGGATCAGGTCATCTTCCGCCAGAGCTGCCGCATCAGGAAGTTCTGCTTCCCGGGCGCGGCGGAGATTGGTATTGATTGCAGCTTCTGCGTCTTTCAGATTCTGTTCTGCCATTCCCCACAGTACTTCCATTACCTGCTTTAAGGCAGTGTTTTCTTCATCCTCATTTCCTGCCAGCATTCCCACCTTCTCATGGAGCCACTGAGCCGGTTCCGGCAGTGCCTGAATGGTGTCGTATGCATGGTCTATCATTTCACGGAACCGGTTTTCATTCCGGTCCCCGCTGTAGCAGTCCAGGAAACGCAGGAACTCCTCTCCACCCTCTTCAAACTGCTCTTCCAGCAGTGCATCCATGGCTTCCGCCCGCAGAATCACCTGCTGCGCATCATCACAGATTTTGAAGTTCGGTTCCACATCGATGACATAGAAATACTTCCGGATGATTTCCAGAGCAAAAGCATGGAATGTACTGATCTGCGCCTGAGGAAGCAGGTTCAGCTGCTCCTTCAGGAATGTCAGGTCTTCTGCCGCTTGCTCATCCCCGGCTTCCGCCTTTTCAGCCAGTTCATCCACAGTCTGACCGATGGCACGGCGGATTTTTTCCTTCATTTCCGATGCGGCTGCATTGGTAAAGGTTACAATCAGCATCCGGTCGATGGGACACTTGTCTTCCAGAATCAGACGCTTGATGCGCTCTACCAGAACCGCCGTCTTACCGGAACCTGCAGCAGCTGCTACCAGTATATTTTTATCTCGTAATTCAATGGCACGGGCCTGTTCAGGGGTCCACTTCATGAATTCAACCTCCACTTATCTTGATACTCTTATTTTATCAAATTTTACTCCTTTAGAAAAGAAGAAAGCTGTGGTATACTGAAAGTTAGAGAACAAATTTAAACCTGACTTTAAATTTTGCATAGAAAGAAAGGAAAACGTCATGAGAAAACCAACCATGCTTATGATTCTGGACGGCTACGGCATCAATGACTCTGCTCACGGAAATGCCATTGCCGCTGCAAAGAAACCCAATCTGGACCGGATTTTCAGTGAATATCCAATGACCCGTATCGATGCCAGCGGTCTGGCTGTAGGTCTGCCGGAAGGACAGATGGGTAACTCCGAAGTAGGTCA
>JAFYKS010000252.1 GCA_017537495.1 Bacillota bacterium
GGAGTGCTTCACGGGCACCGTCCAGATTCACCTTGGCCAGTTCCTTCAGCTCATCCCAGGCAAAAATCACGTTGTAGCCATCCACAATCAGGTAGCTGGCTGCGGCATTATCCATCTTATAATTCAGGCTGCCCAGATCCGGCATCTGCGGACGGCGGCTGCCTTTACTCATATGTTCACGGCGAAGGGCTTCATCACGCTTACTTTTCCCGTAAGTTCTTAAAAATATTTCTTCCAGTTCCTTTTCGCTGGCAGAAATGCCGCCAAGGCCCTTCTCACGGTTCTTGCCGTCATTTCCGGAAGTTCCGCTGCTGCTTCCCTTCACCACACGGCCCTCTGCATCAATCCGGTAGCCGGTATCCACATGGGCCATGCTGTCCACCTGATCCCACTGCACATAGAATCCTGCTCCGTGGTCACAGAATACGGAACCGGTTGGATTGTCCAGGTCGCTGTCCGGCAGGTAACCGCTTGCCGCCATGACTTCTTCCTGATTGTGGCATGGACCGTATCCCGCCATGGAAGCCAGGAATCTGCCGTGACCGTGGGTATAGGCCGCCACTTCTCTGGAATAATCCTTCAAAGTCGCCACAGGTCCGTGGCCGGTAATGACAGAGTGAGTTCCGGCAGTTTCCGGACCTTCATATTCTGCACCCAGACGCTGCATATCGGCCATGGCACGTCCGATGTTTTCTGTCGGTACTTCCAGACGGAAATTATAAATCGGTTCCAGCAGAAGAGTGTTTCCTTCTTCGCGGGCCTTGCGCAGGCCATGACGGATAGCACGGTAGGTTGCCTGGCGGAAGTCGCCGCCTTCGGTGTGCTTCAGGTGTGCTTTGCCGCCGATGATGGAAATCTTCATATCGGTAATTTCGCTGCCTGTAAGGACACCCGGGTGCTTTCGTTCCTTCAGATGGGTCCAGATGAGACGCTGCCAGTTGGCATCCAGCTTGTCCCGGCTCACCAGGCAGTCAAAGCTCATGCCGCTTCCCCGCTCTTCCGGCTCCATGAGCAGGTGTGCCTCCGCATAATGTCTCAGCGGCTCAAAATGTCCAATCCCGATGACCGGCTTGGTAATGGTTTCTTTATAAATCAGGCTTCCTTCTCCGAATGTCACATCCAGGTCGAAGCGCCGCTTAATCAAGTTCTGCAAAATCTCCAGCCCCAGGTCTCCCATGACCTGCACATGAATCTCCTGCAGGGCTTCTTTCCATACCAGACGCAGCAGAGGGTCTTCTTCCTCCAGCTGACGCAGCTTCTGCATGGTCAGCGCAGGGTCTGCCCCTTCCGGCAGAATGAGACGATATGTCAGTGCCGGTTCCAGTACAGGACGGACTGCACCTTCCGCTTCGAATCCCAGGCCCATACCGGCCCAGGTTTTGGTAAGGCCGGTGACAGCACAGATGGTTCCAGCAGGTGCTTCCTGCACCATTTCGAAGCTGGTACCGCCGTAGAGACGAATCTGGTCCGCTTTTTCCTCCCAAAGCTCATCCTCATTATCGTTTCCGGCAGATGCCACGGGCTGTCCCTTCAGTACTTCTCTGGCTTTCAGACTGCCTCCGGTAATCTTCATGTGGGTCTGACGCTGGCCCTGCTTGTCTCTTGTAATCTTATACACTCTGGCACCGAATGCTTCAGGCCACTGCGGAATTTCCACATATTTTTTCATGGTGTCCAGAAGTTCCTGCACCCCTTCTACCTTCAGAGCGGAACCGAAACAGACAGGGTAAGCCTGCCGCTGTGCGATGGCTTTGCGGATCAGTTCATCATCGATGGTACCGTTTTCCAGATACTGCTCCATCATGTCCTCGCTGCACATGGCCAGAACATCCAGAGCGTCCTCTGTCGGTCCTGCTCCATCGCCGCTTCCTGTGAACTCACAGAAGTTATCCGCAAGATCTGTAGACAGGGAAGAAAGCAGAGCCTGGCGGTCTGTGCCCGGCTGGTCCATTTTGTTGATAAAGATGAAAGTCGGAATGCGGTACACCTGCAGCAGCTTCCACAGGGTCACTGTATGGCCCTGCACTCCGTCAGCGCCGCTGATGACCAGAATAGCATAGTCCAGCACGGAGAGGGTACGTTCCATCTCTCCACTGAAGTCCACGTGGCCCGGTGTGTCCAGCAGTGTCACATTTATATCACCCAGAGCAAAACGTGCCTCCTTGGAGAAGACGGTGATGCCCCGGTTCTGTTCGATTTTGTCGGTGTCCAGAAAGGCAGTTTGATGGTCGACGCGGCCCAGCTTACGGATGGCCCCGGTCAGATACAACAGACTTTCGGACAGAGTGGTCTTGCCGGCGTCAACGTGCGCCAGAATTCCCACGGTTAACTGTTTTTTATTTAAATCAGGAAGTGTGGACATAAAAAATACGCCTCCTCTTATAGTCAGAAATTTATCCATTCATTATACCATAAAAGAAGGCGTCAGTCGATATTCAGTTCAGTTGGTATTATCTCCACTCATCCAGAGATTTCTTCGTGTCTTCCATCATGCGGTGGCTGCGGTAAGCTGCCAGCATGCTGGCCTTCGCCTCTGCATGATCATCATCCTTCTGTTCCGCATCCCCTGCTTCTGCAGCAGCCTCTGCTCTGGCAGCAGCCTGCTTCGCATGAAGCTGAGCCATGGCAGCTTCTGCCTTTTCCTGCTTGATCTGCGGCAAAACATGGTTCGGGTCGGTCAGGAAGATGTAAATCTGCATCAGCGCTACGGTCACCAGACCCAGACCTTCCACATTGAGTTCACGGCTGAACATAACGGCTGCAATGCCAACGATGGCACTTACCCCGTAAAGCATCAGCGTAGCACGGCGCTGTCCGTATCCCAGGTTCATCAGACGATGATGCAGATGACCGCGGTCTGCTTCCATAATCGGCCGGTGGTTAACCAGACGGCGGAAAATAGCAAATGCCGTATCAAAGATTGGCAGTCCCAGCACGAATATCGGAACGGAGAAGGCGATGGCTGCCGCTCCTTTGGTCAGACCTACGATGGACAGGGATGCCAGCATGAAGCCCAGGAAGAGGGAACCGCCGTCACCCATGAAGATTTTGGCAGGATAGAAGTTGAACGGCAGGAAGCCGAGAATTCCGCCCGCCAGAGCCAGAAATGCCGCTGCCGGCAGATACTGGCCGAAAATATAGGCAACATAGGCCAGACAGAGGGCGGAAATAGCAGAAGTACCCGCTGCCAGACCGTCCAATCCGTCGATTAAGTTCACAGTATTGGTGATGCCTACAATCCAGATGACTGTCAGGAAGACCGCCACCGGTCCGCCTGCGAATTCCAGGTTGCCTTCCCCGAAGAAGTTGGTCAGGAAGTCAATGCGCAGACCCCACCAGAACATCAGCAGGGCGATGGCAATCTGCCCCAGGAACTTCACCTTGGCAGGAAGATTCTTCAGGTCATCCACAACACCCAGCAGGTACATGAGGGTACCGCCGATCATGACACCGATAATCTGACGGTCGAAGGTCAGGAATGCCAGCATGGAACCCATGGTTCCCACATAAATAGCCAGACCCCCAAAACGCGGCATGGCACGGGTGTGCATGCGCCGTCCATCTTTCGGTATATCAATTGCTCCGATTTTATGTGCCACTTTGATTGCAATAGGCGAAAAGGCCATGGCAATCAGAAATGCCAGTATAAACGTGAGCCCTAACTCATCATACATAATTTATTCCCCTTTTTCTCCAAGCCGTTCTACGGTCAGTCCGGCTTCATCCAGAATTTCCATAGCCAGTTCATCCGGGTAACCTTCACGCACTACGATGCGCTTGATGCCTGCGTTTACAATCATCTTTGCGCAGATGACACATGGCTGATGGGTGATGTAAATGGTGCCGTCTTCGATGGCATTGCCCATGGACGCTGCAGAAATGATTGCGTTCTGCTCTGCGTGGAGTGCCCGGCAAAGCTCGTGACGCTGTCCGGACGGAATGTTCAGCTTCTGTCTCAGACATCCACCTTTTTCTTCGCAGTGAGCCAATCCCCGCGGTGCGCCGTTATAACCGGTCGCAACTGCACGGTTGTCACGTACGATAACTGCACCTACCTGCCGTCTGGAGCAGGTTGAACGCTTGGCAGTCAGTTCTGCCATCTCCATGAAATACTCATCCCAAGTCGGTCTCTTCATATCTTATCTCCTGTCCGCACAGGCTCTGCCTTCTTCGCGGGCTGCCTGCACCTGCATCTCATCGTAGAACACTTCTACCAGATATAACCCTTCTGCCGGAGCGGTGTGACCCGCATTCCGCCGGTCGCAGCTTTCAATGACTGCAGCCAGTTCTTCCGGCTTTCTCTTTCCAAGGCCCACTTCCACCAGCGTGCCTGTAATAATTCTAACCATATTATACAGGAATCCGTCACCGGTCACTTCCAGCACCACATCGTTTCCCTGCCGCTTCACAGTCAGTGAATAGATGGTGCGCACGGTAGTTTCCCGTTCGTTGCCGCCTGATGCCTGGAAACATGCAAAATCATGAGTGCCCATGATGTGCAGTGCCGCTTCCTGCATGGCCGCTTCATCCAGCGGATCCGTTATCTGGTAGGCGTAGTTTCTGCGGAAAATATCCACATCCGGACCGTTTCCGATAATATAGCGGTACCGCTTGCCCAGGGAATCAAACCGTGCATGAAACTCTGCCGGCTTTTCTTCCACCTTCACGATGCGCATATCGCCCACGCGTCCCAGCTTTCCGTATCCGCCGCCCTTACCAGCCAGCAGGTTGTTCACTGCTGTCTGAATCCGGTCCGTAGGAATGCCGAATTCCCCATGGAAGGAAGCCTGCTGTCCCAGTGCGTGTACACCGGCATCGGTACGGCTTGTCCCGTTTACCTGAATGGACTTACCCATTACATGGGAGAGAACTGCTTCCAGCTCTCCCTGGGCAGTACGCACATCAGGCTGACGCTGCCATCCGGAATATCC
>JAFYKS010000253.1 GCA_017537495.1 Bacillota bacterium
AGAAGCTGCTGTCAGCCAGAAGAAAAAACTGGGGGCTGTGGATGAAAAATTCATGAAGCGGGCCGAGGATCTTCTCTTTGGGGAACTTGCAGTAGCTTTAGGCATCAGAAAAGAAGAAGTGGCAGGGTATATTGCCAATCGGCTTGGAGAATAAATACGTTGAGATAAAGGAAAGATCAGTTTCAGTGAACTGCTCTTTTGCTTTAGAAAGAAATGTATGCGGAACGCTTTATCTTCCGCGTCTTCCTGCGCCGCCGCCGCGACTGGAACCGCCGCCGCCGAAACCGGAGGAACGTCCCCCTCCGCCGAAGGAGGATCCGCCGCCGAAGGAAGAACCTCCGCCAAAGCTGCTGCCGGAAGAACGTCTTCCTGCACCGCCGCCGCGGGAACTTCCGCCGCCGCCATGGCCCATGCCGCCGCCGAAGAGGCTGCCGGATGAGTTATGGGTGGTTGGACGGGATGGCCGGGTGTTTGGACTACCTGTATAAATTACAAACCGTTTGCGCCGAGGTCTCGGTGCCGGATGTACATGGCCCGGATGAGGGCCTGGAACCGGGTGATAGGAAGGCCGGGAATACTGGCGGGCATTGTTTTTCTTAAAAACCGTGTAAATATACAGCAGAGTAAACATAATGAACAGGATGGTTACGATGGTGATAATGAGTGTAATTGTTCTCATCATCCGAATACCGTGCTGAATCTGCTGAATATCCTGGGAACCGTCGTAGTAACCATCATTCACAGATGGAGAACCTGTACCGCTTCCGTATACTCCGTAGATACTGCAGAGTTCATTGTACAGTGCATCAAATACGGTACGTACACCGGCATCATAATCACCTACTGCAAAATCCGGCTCCAGATTGTACCACAGAATGTCATCGATGGTGCCGCTGGACAGACTGTTTATCAGACCGGTTCCCTGCATGCACCAGTAGTTTTCCTCGCCGATGGTCAGCAGCAGGAGAATGCCATTGTCTTCAGAGGCAGAACCCAGATTCATGTCATCAAAAAGCTGGTAACAGTAATCTTCAATGTCCATGCCGTCCAGAAAATCTACGACAACCACTGCAATCTGTGCACCTTCACAGTTGGATTCCAGGAAACCGTTCTGCTCTACGATGTAGTCCTCCGTCGTACCTGAAATGACGCCTGCTTCGTCAGTGATGTAAAATTTATCTGAAATCTGTACCATTGCGGAGGCATATCCGCAGGACAGAATCAGAGTCAGCGCCAGCAGCACCAGCACCGCAAAGAAGCGGCAGAGCACCGGGCACTGAGATTTTGCTGTGTTATAATTCATAATCTCATCCCCCTGATTATTAATAGAAAATCACGGCCTGGGACGGAACCGGAGTTATGGCTGCCAGCAGGGATGCCGGGAATCCATCCAGTGCCTGGTTATAGTCCTGGGCGTACTGGTTGTACGGGTCGTGACTGATGGTGTCGTTGCGGGAGTTGAAATCTGCATAGAGGGACTGACGGTACTTTTCGTGCTGTGCCATCAGGCTTTCTTCTCCCAAAGCATTATACAGTGCGGTCATGGCACTGTCCAGCTTACGGTTGCGTTCTGACAGTCTGGCGATGTGTCCGTCCCGGGTTGTTGCAGACAGTTCTGCGGAAAGTTCCGCGGATGCTGCGGTAACTGCCTGGGCTTCGTCCTGCACTCCTGCATAATTGGATGCAATGGTCACCAGATTGGCAGCCGCTGCAGCACGTTCCGCCAGGTCATTTGCAATACAGATGCCGTCGCCCCGCTCGCCGGTGAAGAAAATGTCTTCAGCCTGGCTGTAGAGGCCGTTTAAGCCCTTATATCCGCCAATCCAGGTGCCGGCGGCGATAAGTACCACCATGAGCACCAGACAGAGGAATTTATTATTCAGTAAGTTCATTGTATCAGCCTCCCTGGCTTATTTGCGAACTTCCAGCAGCTTAGCCTTCAGATCCTGTTCGATCTTGAAGAGTTCAGCTTCTGCTTCTCTTCTCTTCTGACGGCCTTCGGTCTGAATGTTCATCACTTCATCGATGGTTTCGATCAGCTTGCGGTTGGTATCCTGCAGAGTTTCGATATCTACCACGCCTCTTTCAGATTCGCGTGCAACGTCGATGGTAGTCTGCTTCAGAGCTTCCGCATTCTTTCTCAGCATTTCATTGGTAGTATCGGAAACAGCCTGCTGTGCTTCTACTGCAGCCTTGCTGTTTGCCATGCCCAGAGCCAGAACCATCTGAGACTTCCACAGAGGAATAGTGTTAATCAGAGTGGTCTGAATCTTTTCTACCATCAGGGTGTTATTGTTCTGTACCAGACGGATCTGTGGTGCCATCTGCAGAGAAACGGTTCTGGTCAGATCCAAGTCGTGCAGTTTCTTTTCAAAATGGTTGCACATCTGTTCGAAGTCGTTGGCAGCCTGCGCGTCTTCCACAGTGCCGGATGCTGCAGCCTTTGCCTGCATTTCAGGGAGCACTACATTATATGCATGTTCCAGCTTCTTCTTGCCGGCTACGATGTACATGGACAGCTGCTTGAAGTTCAGGGTATTGGCCTTGAACAGTTCGTCCAGAACTGCGATGTCGCGGGTCAGTGTAACCTGGTGGCCTTCGAGAATTTCAACAACCTTTTCCACATTTACTTCAGCCTTGTCATACTTTGCCTTCAGCTGAGCGATTGGATCTGCAACCTTGTGGAACAGACCGAAGAAACCTTTCTTCTGTTCTTCCAAAGCATCGAAGCCCTTCAGTTCAGTTACCAGGTCGGACAGGGAATCACCCACGGTGCCCAGATCCTTGGTACGTACGTTTTCCAGGGCAGCATCGGAGAAATCAGCAATCTTCTGCTGTGCGTCTGCACCGTACTGCAGGATGTGGTTGGAGTTGGTCAGGTCAATCTTTTCGATAAATGCGTCTACAACCTTCTGTTCTTCCGGTGTCAGCTGAATTTTATCTTCAATCTTAACTTCTCTTACAGGAGCAGGTGCTTCTGCTGCTGCAGTTTCAGCCTTTGGTTCTTCACCCAGAGACAGGGTAGGGACTTCCATCATTAATTCATCGTTCATCTTCAAATCCTCCTATATTACAGATCCAGGCTGCTGAAGTCCATTTTATTTTCAGCGCCTTCGGTTTTTAACAGCTGTTCCAGTACATTGATGTCAGCAGACACCTCCATGGCATCATCGCTGAACAGATCGTCCAGAACTTTTTTCAGTGCTTCATCGGCAACCGCCAGGCCTTCCCTGATTTTCGCCAGGGTTTCGGTCACGTTGCCGCCTTCGGACGTAGCTTTTGCCTGTCCTTCCAGCAAAATATACTTGTCAACCAGTCCGGTAATCATGTCACCGTAGTGGTTTGCAAGCTTTCTCACCTTATTTCTGTCCTTCGGATCCTTTTCCACCTCATCGGCAATCAGATCCAGGGTTGTCGCCATGGACTTGACATGACGGCGGACCTGAGGGTCAGAAAGTCTGCTTTCCTGAGCCTGCAGTTTATCACGGCATACATCCAGCTTTTTCGCCAGCTCTTCGGCTCTGACCTTTACGGTTGGAGCAGGCGGAAGCTTGGCAATCTGTGATTTGCGGACTGCGGTCAGAAGTACATACACTGCAGCTGCACCGACGGCGCATGCAAACAGTGCCCCCAGCTTATATACCGGCAGAATCAAAGCGGCTATAAACCACACGCCACCTGCGGCGAGGAACGGCAGACCGGCCGGCATTACTTTTTCTTTCGACATGAAATACCTCCTTATGAAAGCCGCTGCAGCATCAGCCTAACGGGCACATGCAGCAGGGCATACTCTAACTTATATTTTACTATAATGCAGAAAGGGGTGCAACCATCAGTTGTGACGGATTTTACACAAGCAGTGCTTCTTGAAAAGTTATCATAATTATGATAAGATACAACCAACAAAGGAGGATGCTTGAAATGAAAAAAATCAGACCGA
>JAFYKS010000254.1 GCA_017537495.1 Bacillota bacterium
ATCAGGGTCAGGGCCGTCTTCTTATACATACTCATATTCGCAGCTGCCATATTACCGCCGTCCTTCCTTCAGCAGGTGAGCGGCCACAACGGAACGCTGCATTTCTCCTGTCCCTTCGATAATCTGGAACACTCTGGCATCACGCAGAAGTTTTTCAGCAGGGAAGTGAGTCATGAAACCATATCCCCCGAAAACATCCATAGCACTGCCGGTCACTTCGATGGCGGTATCCGCCGCAAAGGCTTTCGCCATGGCGGCCTCTGTACTGAAGTCCATTCCTGCATCCATTTTCTGCAGTACATGGGCCGTCAGCTGGCGGGCTGCCTCTATCTTTATCTGCATATCGGCCAGTCGAAACTGAATGGCCTGGTTTTCTGTGATGGCCTTTCCAAACTGTTTCCGTTCTTTTCCGTATTTCATTGCTTCTTCCATGGCCCGCTGAGCAGTCCCTACTGCCATGGCTGCCATGAGCGCCCGACCTTCATTGAGGGCCGCCAGGACGGATTTTGCTCCGCCGCCCACCAAAGCATCTGCACTCACCCTGCATCCGTTCAGCTGAACTTCACAGGTGTCACAGCTTCGGATGCCCAGCTTTTCTTCCGGAGTTCCGAAGGTCAGCCCCGCAGTTTCCGCATCCACCAGGAAGAGCTGAGGTTTGATCTCTCCCTCGATGACAGCTGCCACCACATAAAAGTCCGCAGTAGAACCGTTGGTGATGAACTGCTTGGTCCCGGTCAGTTCCCAGCTGCCGTCAGCCAGCTTCACTGCACGTGTTTTCGTATTCAAAGCATCGGAACCGGCTTCCGCTTCCGTGAGACAGAAGGCACCAATCTGACCTTCTGCGATACGGCCGCAGATTTCTTCTTTCTGCTCCTCCGTACCTCCGGCCAGCACGGCACGCAGCGCCAGATTGCTTCCTGCAATGCTCACCGCAAGGCCTGCATCTGCCTTTGCCATTTCTTCCAGAACCGCCGCAATATCCACTGCCTCAAGTCCCAGACCTCCATAAGTTTCCGGAATGGTCAGGCTGTAATAGCCCATCTCACGCAGCATCTGCAGAACCTGCTCAGAAGCATGCCCCTCACGGTCCCACTGTGTGCTCTGCTTATATACTTCCAATTCACAGAACCGCTTCACGTCCTGAAGCAGTTCCGCACCTGTTTCGGTCATCAGATATGCCATCCTACACCTCCTGTTCCATGGCGGTCAGAATTTCCAGGCAGTCCGCCACGATACCTTCGCTGCAGCGGCCGAAAATCTGCGCTTTCGGATCATTATTCACAGCAATCAGCCGCTTGGCTCCCGATGCACCAGCCATGAGAGGCGCCGCACCGGATACTCCGAAGGCAATGCACAAGTCCGCTCCCAGAATGGATCCGGACAGGCCCACTACTTTATCGTAAGAAGCCCATCCCGCCATAGCCACAGGACGGGTACAGCCGCAGGATGCTCCCAGCTTCTCCGCCAAAGCTTCCAGTCTCTCAAAGTTTGCTTTGGAGCCCAGGCCTTTACCGCCCAGCAGCACCAGTTTTGCTGCGGACAGATCTTCTGTTTTCACAATTTCTTCTGTATGAATGAGTCCGGAAAGTTCACTCACTGCGGTCAGGCTCATGCCATCTGTCAGGGTAATTCCCAGCTGGGTCGCCAGTGCAGTCATTTCTTCCAGACATTCTTTTTTCTTTTCATCGAGAATCAGCACATCCCCGTTTTCCAAAGGAAAGAGTCCATCCAGGTGAGTACTGTAGAGTTTTCTCTTCACATGGAGTTTTCCATCTGCCATTTCCAGCCCGATAACATCGGTATGGCAGGTGAGGCCTTTTGCAGCAGCATAGACTTTTCCTGCCGTCTGCACTTCCGGACCTCCGCAGAACAGGGTCAGACATTCTATCTTTTTCATCATTCAGTCTCCCCCTTTAAAACTCCCAGCAGGAACGTGGCCGTTTCATCTGCCGATTTATATTCCAGGAAGCTGCATTCCGCTTCCGTTTTTTCCATTCGAAGAATAGGCTCTTCCCCCGCAAAATCTGCCGTTTCCGGCTCATACTCACTGAAGACTCGTTTCTTTGCTTCCATACGTGCTTTCAGTGGGAAGAGTCTGAGATAGCCAGCCTCCGCGTCACCTACAGTGCACACTGCACCGCCGCTGACTGCATACTGCTTCAGGAAGCCAGCTTCTTTGCAGGTAATTTCCGCTCTTCCTTCCGCCTCATTCCATGATGCAGATATCGCTTCCGGATAAAGTTCTGTTCCCAGTTCACCTGCCAGATATGCCGGCACCATGCCGCTGTCCCCGGGACCCACCATGCGTCCTGTGAGAATCAAGTCCGCAGGATGCTCGGTGAAGTAGGAGGCCAGAGATTTTGCTGTGTTTCGTGAGACGAAACTTTCACATACAGGAAGCAGAACCACATCATCATATCCCGCAGCGAAAAGAGCCCGCAGAAGGGACTCGCTTACCGCACCTTCCGGTGCGCCGCAGGTCACTGCCACTGTTTCCGCCGCCTGCCCCGCAGCCTTCAGACTGTCCGCCATTCGGAGCCCCATTTCCAGAGCTGCCTCATCAAAGCATCCATACATCTTCTTGGCATAGGTGAAATCCAGCTGATCCGGATTTCCCCATTCCTCCGCCAGCAGGGTTTCATAGTCAGGTACAATTTTAAAACACACACCAATTTTCAAACCGGAAACCTCCTGATATATCGTACAAACTACAAATTTACAAAAAAATGTACACTTAACTGAAGTATACTCCTTTCAGCCAGTAAAGTCAACGGCTGCAGCAGTTTCCGGACATGAAAAAATCCGGCCCAAGCAGGCATCAGCCAGCCTGGACCGGAGTCTCAGTTTCCTATGTAATCACTTTACTCCTGTGTCAGATTCCACAGCCAGCCGTAGTCCTCCTGACTGATTACGCACTGGAAGCTGCTTTGTTCCACTGCATTGTACAGGTTGTTTTCCTTCACCCAAACCGTTCTGCTGATCGTCACCACCGGTTCCTCATAGTAAAGATAGGCTTCGTCCATCTGTAACTTTGAATTCAGGAATGAAATGATATGCTCGATTTTTCCATCTTCAGTAGGGTAAGTAAACAGCACTGCCGGCTCCCCATTACCACCAACCACAATGCTCATTGGCAGTATAACCGATGGCATATACTCCTGGGCACTTTCCATGATTCGAATAATTTCGCTGCGTACAGCTTCATCGGTAACGGCTTTTCGGTTGGATGGATCCTCGCCATATATCCATCCCAGATAAGCGTCCCTCATCAGTTCAATTTCTGACTGCTGCAAAATCTCCTCATCCGGCTTCTCATATTCATTCCATCCGTCCAGCAGAGCATGCTGATCATAACTTAAATTCAGTACCTGTGCATAAGATGCCGCATCCATGCTGCAGATCCAGGCCTGATTTTCAGAAGGCTTACCATTTTTCAATATAGTCTTTTGTACCTGAAGAAGAGGAATATACCGATGCGGACTTTCTACAGAAAGATATTCTTCAGCATCGTAAAAACAGAACAGATACTCTGCATTCTTTCCCTTCAGAAGCAGACCGTATTCCTCTGCTTCTAAAGATTCTCCATTCTGCATCATCTCCACGGCTTCTGCTTTAGACAGTATCTCAGCCAGCTGCTCCTGAAGTTCAGCAGGAATCTCACCAAACCCGGAATCCCAGTACTGATATACATACATGTCCGTATTCTGCAGTTCTTTTGCAGAAAACAGCCCATTGCTATCATCCGGTGTACCGCAGGCTGATAGACCAGCAACCAAAGCCATGATTAATAATATCACAAACACTTTCCTCATAATCTTCCCCCTGTATCAGATCTACTTCAAAAATATAGCATGGAAAACAGGTGTCGTTCCTGCATCGCTGCCGCCCAGGCTTTTAATCAGAAGATATGCAACCACGAAAAGTGCCACATAGAATCCTAAGATAAGAATCTTCTCATATCGTTCTGCTTTTTTCCGGTCCCACTTCAGAGTCATTTTCTTTAACATCGGTGCAATCAGCCGTCCTGCAGTGATGAAGATAAAAATGATCAAATAATTCCGCAGGGCCTGCATCAGGACCGCTTCTACAATCCCAGTCTCCGGTGTTTCATAGAATTTCAGCATGATGGAAAGAAAAGCACCTAATACTGAATAAACTGCGTTTTGTCCCAGAAATTTCAAAGTTTTCATAAGAACCCCCCTGTATTTTACGTAGACTTCCCTACTTTAATTTTATCACACTATCATGATAAAGTAAATATTAATACTACCTTCTCTTTGACCTGTCGAAAAAACTTTAAAAAAATTATAAAAACCACTTGACTTTATCCATTTAAAGTGGTAAT
>JAFYKS010000255.1 GCA_017537495.1 Bacillota bacterium
AACCGTAAAGGGTGACATCCACGATATCGGTAAGAACATCGTAAAAGTTCTTCTGGAAAACTACGGTTACGATGTCCGCGACCTGGGCAAAGACGTTCCAGCGGAAGCGATCGTGGAAGCTGCCATCGCTGACGACGTGAAGCTGGTAGGCCTCAGTGCTTTGATGACCACCACCGTAACCAGCATGGAAGAAACTATCAAACTGCTGTCCGAAAAGAAGCCGGACTGCCGCGTGGTAGTAGGCGGCGCCGTTCTCACAGAGCAGTACGCTGAAATGATCCATGCCGACCACTACGCAAAGGACGCCATGGCAACCGTGTACTACGCACAGGAAGTTTTAGGTTAATTTCATACGTGAATCTATGACGGAGCAGAGAATTCTGCTCCGATTTTCGATTTAGCGTGCAGCGACGAAAAATTGATTGACAATAACGAATATCGATAATATACTGAAGGCAAAGATACAGTATCGATAATCGATAATTAAGGGGGAATACGCCATGCCAAGAGAAAAATTTCAGACGCTGACGGAGCAGATGTTTTATATTTTGCTGTGCCTGCGGAAAGAGTGCTGCGGTATGGACATCATGACTGAGGTCAGCGAAATCACAGACGGACGGGTCAGTGTGGGGCCGGGAACCCTGTACAATCTGCTGGAGCAGTTCGCTCAGGCGGGAATGATTCGTGAGACGAAGGTGGAAGGACGGAAGAAGAGCTACATTCTGACGCAGAAGGGGGCCGTGACCCTGCGGGAAGAGTTCGAACGGCTGCGGAAGCAGGCGGCAGACTATGTGCGGCTGGTAAATGGGGAGGATTAGACCATGAGCGTAAGATACAAAAGGGAACTGATGACCTATCTCCTCTTTGACTACGAGGGGATTGAAGAACATCTGGAAAAGATGGCCGCCAGGGGCTGGTATCTGGAAACACCGGGAAACACAGTCTGGAAATACCGGGAAGGGGAGCCGGCAGAAGTGAAGTATGCCGTGACCTACGTGCCGAAGGCATCTCAGTTCGATCCGGAGCCTATTGAAGAGCAGAGAACTCTGGAGGAGTTTTGCCGGAAGGCAGGCTGGGAGAAGGTGGGGGACTTCCTGCAGGCGCAGATTTATATGAACCGAAGACCTGACCCTGTGCCGATTGAAACGGAAGAAGAAGTGCGGCTGGAAGTGATTCGTGAGGCCATGCAGAAAAGTTTTGTGCCTGCCAATGTGGTATTGACCCTGCTGATGATTTTCAACCTGTGGCGCGGGATGAACGGATTTTTCGATGATCCGCTGGGGCATCTGTCCGGCTATGGCAGCCTGCTGGGTACACTGTTTCTGCCAATCGGTGCCGTATTGATATCGGCCAATCTAATTGCCTATTCTGTGTGGGTGAAACGCTCTGCAAAATCCGTGGAATCCGGCGGCCGCTGTGCGAGTCCTAAGGTTGTACGGATGCTGAATAAGTGGCAGCTTCCGGTTATTCTTGTGTATTTCGTGGGAATGGTTGCCGGCATTGCAGGAGAAGGAAACCATGAGGCTGCACGTTACATGGTCTTCTATATGATTGGATTCTTTGGTCTGGTTGCTCTGCTGAATACTACAAAGAACTTCATGAAGAAGCGCGGAGCATCCCGTGGAAAGAATATAGCAGTCTTTGTGATTGTGGATATTATCGGAGCTTTTGCTATGGTATCGCTGGTCATGTGGCTGGCATTCTCAGGAGGTACATCCGGGATGGAAGAAGCGGATCGGTATGCACCGGAAGTCCATGAAACCTTCCTGGTGAAGCAGACCAGCGGAGAACTGAAGTCACCGAAGGTTGATTACGAAGTCAATGAGATTAAGGTGGAGGGACTCTTCGACTGGTGTCTGGAAAAACGCCTGTCTTATGATATAGCCAGAGGGATGATAATAAAGTATAAACCGGGAGTGGATGCCGGTTCTAACCTGTGGGAAGCAGACCAGGCTTACTACAGCGAGTGGTTTGGAGGCCGATGGCTTTTGACGAAAGATAATTATATCGTGGAAATTTGGTGGGCAGATGAATTGACTGATGCAGAGAAAAGCGGGCTGCTGGCACAGCTGGGAGTTGCATAAAAGAAACTGAACTTAAAGAGCAGGGTGACCTGCTCTTTTTTATGTCCGGTATATGGGACTGGAAAAGACTTATACTTGAAATACGAACAAATGTTCGCTATAATGAAAAGGAAGTATGTGTGAAAGGAGGAACCGGATTATGAAAATTGTAGCAAAGCCTATCGATGCCATTGTTGTTTTTCAGCAGGGATCCCATCCGGTTCCCCATAAGTTCAAGTATATGTGTCCTGACGGTTCCATGAAGTATGTACAGGTGGAGCGTATCTTTGCATCGGAACTCCGGAAGGCCGGGAATTCAGAGGTCATTCTGTACCAGTGCCAGAGCCGCATCGAAGGGGAAGCGAAGCGGTAATATTACGATTACGACACGGCAAATCAGCCCGAATATTACGCCGCTCTCGAAAGAGTGACGGGTGCTGCCCACAGCGGCGCAATCTATCTGCTCCACGCAGTTTCCGCCACGAACACCGCTATC
>JAFYKS010000256.1 GCA_017537495.1 Bacillota bacterium
CTGCTCTCACTTTTAGAAGGATCGTTGATATACGCATAAAGAGCACTCAGCTCTTTCGGAACCTTCTTGGGAGTGCACGCTGTATTTAAGACTATTTTATATGCCTCATCATCAAGTTTCAAGCCCAAGTTTTCATCAAAGGACCCCACAAGCTGACACACGATAACAGAATTCGACACCAAGGAAATTGAAAAGGACCTGCATTGACATGCAGGTCTTTTTCGAGGTGTGAAATTATAAAAATTTGATAAGCGTTTTATTAACCCAATACAGTTGGCAGGAATGTAATGATCTGCGGTACGTAGGTAATCAGCATCAGAACCACTACAGAAGAAATGATAAACGGAATTACCTTCTTTGCGATACCGAATACAGGTTCCTTGGTAATGGAAGATGTCATGTATAAGCTTAAACCGAACGGTGGTGTAATAGTACCGATAACCAGGTTTACGCACATGAGGATACCGAATGTCAGAGGTGTCTGTCCGCATTCGATTGCCAGAGGCAGCAGCATTGGAGTAAAGATGGTGATACATGCAGCAGCTTCCATGAAACATCCGGCAATCAGCAGGATAACGTTGATACCCAGCATAATCAGGATTGGATTATGGGTAAGTCCCAGAATTGCTTCTGTAATCATTTCAGGCACACGGTTCATGGTCAGTACGTTTCCGAATACAGTAGACATACCCAGCAGAATCATCAGACCACCCATGGTGTTAATAGTTACACGGAAGGACTCCAGAACATCCTTAATACGCATTTCACGTTCAATGAAGCAGCTTACGATTAATACATAAACGCAGGCGATTACCGCAGATTCAGCAGGTGTTACAATACCGGAATAAATACCGCCCAGTACGATAATCGGCATCAGCAGTGCCCACTTACCATCCCACAGGGTCAACAGTTTTTCCTTCAGAGACAGTTTGTGGGTGAAGCTTACTTCTGTATTTACATGTGCAAAGTCAATGTTGTTATCCATTTTCTTGGTAATCATCAATGCTACAACGAAAGAGCCGGATAACAGCAGACCAGGAATGATACCTGCAGTAAACAAATCAGAAATTGAAGTATTTGTATTTACCCCATACACACACATGATGATGCTTGGAGGAATAATCGGACCTACCATGGCACCAGCAGCTACGATAGCAGCAGCATAGCGGGTCTTATAGCCTTCAGATTTCATCATAGGAATTACCAGAGGTCCCAGCGCTGCACAGGTAGCAGTGGAAGAACCGGACAGTGCTGCAAAGAACGCACAAGCTACAATAGTTGCAATACCAATCGCTTCTTTCCGGTCACCCAGGAAAGCCTTGGCGATATAAAGCAGCTTCGCCGCGATACTGCCTCGAGTCATAATGTTGCCGGCCAGAATAAAGAATGGAACTGCCAGCAATGTAAATGAGTTCAGGGTCTTAACCGATGAAGTGATGAGCAGCTGTGCACTGATATCTGCATTCAGCAGACCAACGATACAGGATACACCTACTGCAATCGGTACTGGAAGTTTTGCTAAAAGTAATACGACAAATACGATGATAAAAATCCATGTTGCATTCATACGTTACACCTCCTCAGCCTTTCCTGCCTTCCGGGATGCAATGAAATCAATATAGGTTTTCTGCAGAACGCGGATACCCATAATAATTGCACCTGCCGGAACGGCACCATAAACGAGGGTCATAGGAATACCTAAAGCCGGGCTCAGCTGCATGGAAGATGCCGCTGTAATAAAGCCTTCCTTCGCAAAATAAATGCAGAATGCAACCCAGATAATATTGATTACCAGCTGTATACCTTTGATAACACCTGGAATTTTTTCTTCGAACATTGTTAATACGTCTACCATCAGATGGCCGCCATTGTTAACAGCATAACCGGTAGACAGGAGGGAAATCCATACGAAACTGAAACGGCAGACTTCTTCAGACCAGATTAGAGAGTCATTAAAAATATATCTCATTATAACTGCCAGAGTGGCAACTACAATCGTTACAGCTAGCAGGATGTCACAAATGTAGAGTTCGAAGTTATTTAAAAAATGTATAATATTCTTCTTATTCATACTGTACACTCCATGATAATGTGTCTTAATTGCGGACTGACACCGGTATACACCGGTGTCAGTCCATTTTTTTGCTATGTTTTTGCTAAAATAATGTTAAGATTAAACTCTGTAATTACCACAGCTCAGCCATAGCTGCATCCAGTTCTGCCATGAATTCAGGAATTTCTGCACAACGTTCTTCTACGTAAGGCTGTACAGCAGTTCTCAGTGCTTCTGCGAATTCGCCTTCTGGCTTAATTACAGTTACACCGTATTCTTCCATGGAAGTATCCAGACTTGCTCTGAAGTCAACTTCACCAGTTCTTGCAACTTCTACCATCTTAGCAGCACCAGCATCTACGATAGCCTGTGCTTCAGCATCCATGCTGTTGTAGAAATCAGCGTTGATACCAAAACCGAAGATCAGCAGGAATGCGTCGATATCGGTATGGAACTTAGTCAGTTCAGGGAACTTGTACTGTACGATTGCGGACTTGGATGTAAATACGCCATCGATTACGTTCTGCTGAATGGAAGTATAGATTTCACCGAATGCCATTGGAGTTGGGTTTCCGCCCCACAGCTTGATAGGTTCTGTGTAAGGCTTGGACTCAGGAGTTCTGATTCTCAGACCAGCAAAGTCTTCCATAGATTCGATGGACTTAGCAGCGTTGGATACGGTTGCAGAACCGCCGTTTACGCAGCCCAGAATCTTGATGTTTGCAGCATCTTCCAGTTCTGCATACAGCTGCTTCCAGCATTCTGCGTTATCCAGAATTGTGTAGCATGCTGCAGGGTCAGTGCCATAGTAGAACGGAATGGAAGTGGATTCCCATCTCTTGTCGTTAACGAAAGTACCAATCAAGGTATAGTCGGAGTTAGCCATCTGAACAGTGTTGTTAGAAAGCATTTCCAGACCGTCGGAGTCGCCGCTTACCAGAGAAGCATTTGCGAACAGTTCAACCTGAATTCTGCCACCGGATTCAGCTTCTACATATTCTTCGAATGCCTTGTAGCATTCTACCATGTAGTGGCCGTCAGCATAAGCAGAACCAATCTTGATAGTGTAGGTTTCGCCAGCAGCGCCTTCATCGCCTGCAGGTTCTTCGCCGCCACCACAAGCAGCCAGTGAGAATACCATTAAGAA
>JAFYKS010000257.1 GCA_017537495.1 Bacillota bacterium
AGGAACTGATCAGAAGTCTGTCCTATCTGGTATCGGTCCGTCTGGTGGCGACCGACTGGATGACGCAGAAACTGATTGCCGGATATCTGGATGACGGACGGTATTACCGGAATCTTCACGTATTCCGGAGCAATTATGCGATTAAACAGGAAGTCATGTGCAGGGAGCTGGATAAGATGAAACCGCTTGGACTGGAATATGTCCGGCCGAGGGGCGGCGTCTATATCTGGTGCCGCCTGCCGGAAGGTGTGGACAGCATGGAACTGGAAGTGGAGGCCCGCAGAATGGGAGTTTCCATCGTACCGGGCTATGTGTTCTATCCGGGAAAGAGCGGAGGCAGAGATTATATCCGGCTGAACTTCTCTTACGAAAGCAGAGAACGGATCCGCCAGGGACTGGAACTTCTCCGGCTGGCCATAGAGACGCAGCTGGCACAGAAAAAATAGACAGTACTGGCACTTTTCATTGAAATATGCAGTGGTAAAATGTAGTTAACCTAAATCAGTAAAATCCGGAGCGCACAGAACCATGCTCCGAATGAAGGTGTGAGAAGGAAAGAAAACCGATGGTGCAGACCGATTTTGCGAAGAAAAGAAAGGAGAACTACAATGGGTGTACATTTAAGAGGAAGAAGTTTGTTAACTCTGATGGATTTAACTCCTGAGGAAATCCGTTATCTGCTGGACCTGGCTCATGACCTGAAGTCAAAGAAGAGAGCCGGCATTAATACCCAGGCATTAAAGGGTAAGAATCTGGTGCTGCTGTTTGAAAAAACATCCACCAGAACAAGATGTGCATTTGAAGTTGCCGCATACGATGAAGGCGCAGGCGTTACCTTCCTGGATTCCGCAAGTTCCCAGTTTGGTAAGAAGGAATCTCTGGAAGACACCGCGAAAGTACTGGGCCGTTTCTATGACGGTATTGAATATAGAGGCTATGACCAGAAAGTGGTGGAAGACCTTGCAAAATATGCCGGAGTTCCTGTGTGGAACGGTCTGACTGACGTGGACCATCCGACTCAGATTCTGGCAGACCTGATGACCATCGAAGAGCATCTCCACAAGCCGCTGAAGCATGTGAAGGTGGTATTCTCCGGTGACATCAGAAACAATATGTCCTATGCATGGATGTATGGATGTGCAAAGATGGGTATGCACTATGTGGCATATGGTCCGGACGAACTGGCGGCACAGCTGGATCAGGATGTTTTGAAGAGGGTTCAGGCAGTTGCTGCAGAACACGGTGCAACCATCGAAGTGACCAGTGATCCTGCCTGCCTGAAGGGAGCAGACGTCATCTACTGTGACGTATGGGCATCCATGGGTGAAGAGGCTGAAATTCCTGAAAGAGTACGTCTGCTGACACCTTATAAGGTAACAAAGGAACTGATGGAAGCGACCGAAAATCCGGACTGCCTGTTCCTTCACTGCCTGCCATCCTTCCATGATTTTGAAACAAAGATGGCCAAGACCCAGATGGAACTGGGCTATGACATCCGTGAAGTTACTGACGAAGTATTCAGAAGCAGAAATTCCAAAGTATTTGACGAAGCAGAAAACAGAATGCATACAATCAAAGCAGTAATCGTAGCAACAATCGGTTAATTCTGAATGTCTGACGGTGCTGCAGGAGACCCCTTTCTCTGCGGCTTGCACAAAGAAGTAAAAAGGAGGACTTAACTATGTATCCTGGAATTCATAACTATTCCGAAATCGGAAAATTAAATAAAGTTCTGCTCCACAGACCTGGACGTGAACTGGAAAAGCTGACCCCAAACAATATGGGCAGACTGCTGTTCGACGATATCCCTTACCTGAAAGTAGCGCAGAAGGAACATGATCAGTTTGCGAAGATTCTCAGAGACAATGGCGTAGAAGTCTGCTACTATATCGACGAAACTGCCAAGGCTCTGCAGAATGTGAAAGTAAAAGAGTCTTTCGTGAAAGAGTTCATGGAAATGAGCAAGATTCATGAAGAGGGACGAAAGGAAGCTATTGCGCAGTACCTTCTGGCCAAGACACCGGAAGAGCTGGTGGAAGCCTGCATCGCAGGGATCTACATGGAAGAGCTGCGTGATTATTCCACCAACTCTCTGGCAGACCTGATTGAAAGCAATGATGTAATCGTCTGCGATCCCATGCCGAACCTGTACTTCACCAGAGACCCTGGTGCCTGCGTGGGCGATGGTATTAACATCCATCATATGAGTACCCTGACCAGACGCCGTGAGTCCCTGTTGCTGAAATATATGGTGAAGTACAACCACGATTTCGCGCTGCCGGAAACTCCGATGTGGTACGACGTCCGCGGCAAGCACTCCATTGAAGGCGGCGACGTGCTGGTACTGTCCAAAGACCTGGTTGCCATCGGCTACTCCGAAAGAACCAGTCTGGCCGGCATTGAAGATTTTGCAAAGAATCTGCTGACCAACTCCGGCTTTAAGAAAGTGCTGGTGTTCGACATTCCGAAGTGCCGTGCCTTCATGCATCTGGATACGGTATTTACCATGGTGGACTATGACAAGTTTACCATTCATCCGGAAATCGAAGGACCTCTGGCGGTTTATGAAGTTACTATGGGTGCCGGTGGACACCTGCAGTTCAATTCCATGAAGGAAGAACTGCACAAAATCCTGGCTCTCGAAAAGAAACTGCCTGCAGTGGAACTAATCCGCTGCGGCGGCGATGACATTCTCGCAGCACAGCGTGAACAGTGGAATGACGGTTCCAATACTCTGTGTATTGCGCCGGGAACTGTTGTAACTTACGAAAGAAACAGCGTGACCAACGATCTGCTGGATAAGAGGGGCGTGAAAGTGCTGACTATGGAAAGTGCGGAACTTTCCAGAGGACGCGGCGGCCCTAGATGTATGTCCTGTCCGGTGAACCGTGATGATTTGTAGAAAAAAGCAGAAAATTTGTGCAAAAAAATGAATTTGGCATATAGACAAATGAATTTGTTAGTGCTATAATACCAAACTGAAAAAAACGTGTAACAGCAAGGGGCGCCATCGGGTGCCCCTTGTTTGGGAATAACTAATTGAAAACAGGAGGACAG
>JAFYKS010000258.1 GCA_017537495.1 Bacillota bacterium
CGCATCATCGTTTATTACCAATACATCCATATCGAAAAGCCGGCCCAGGGCATCGGCTTCCTCTGCGGCAACAGCCGCTTTTTTGATTGCCATGGGATCTCCGTTGACAACCAGGTATCCTTCCGGCCCTGTAATGAGCGGTCGGAATTCTTCGTAAGGAATTGCCTCGGAATTGAGCATCGCCTTTAGACGATGAAGCCCTGTTTCCAATGCTCTGCGGTATTCCGGGCGGTCTTTCACCGGTCCGGGAATGTTCAGGGTCATGGATACAAGTGTGTGTCCGGGATACTGTTCCAGCAGTTCTTTCTGGTGGTTCACACGGTTTTCACGGGAGTCCAGCAGGTCCATGAGTGTCAGTTCTCTGGTGGTATCAGTCATGGAAAACCTCCGCCTTCATATACTCCCGGCTGGTTTCAGGAAGGAGCTTTGCCAGTTCTGCCAGAACTTCTTCAGAAGGCCGATGCAGGCTCTCACCTAAAAGACCGCGTACGCGGGATGCACTCACCGGTGCACCGTCCTTTTCCAGACGGTCCAGTTCGGTTACTTCAATGCCGGCTCTAGGCAGACGTTCCTTCAGGGTTTCATTGTATACTGCAGTGACTGCAGACAAAGGTTCGGTACCCAGGAATCTGCGCTTCACACCAAGGGCTGGTGCGATGTGACGGCAGAAAATCTCTGCATCAATGGCAGTATGTGCCTTAGCCAGGTTTTCTTCTTTGGTGAAGTAGCTTGGGAAGGTGAGGGAGGACACCGCATAACGGCCTCCGGAAATCACCACCACGTTTTCCAGATCAGCAACTCCGCGGCGAACCATTTCGTAACGGTCCTTGAAAGAGAACAGGGACTTGTCTTCTTCTACAACCAGCAGATAGACGATATCACTGGCAGCAGATGCCTGTTCCACAAGGTACCGATGGCCACGTGTAAATGGATTGCAGTTCATGACCAGTGCGGTGACTGCAGCTGGTTCTGCACCCCCATGAGCGGCAATAAACGCCGATTCTGCCTGTTTTGCAGTGTGACGCAGGGAATCAGTATACTGCTCGATGCCGCCGGTACCCCATTCCAGCAGGGCAGCATAAGGGCGGGCAGACGCCACGAGACGAAGGCCAAGACCCTGGAACTGGACTGCTTTGTCCGGCTTAGTGAAGAGATGGAGGCTGGAAAGCCCTCTTTCTGATGCCACACCGATGAGGTGGGTCAGCAGCTTGCCCATCAGGTCTTCTCCCTGGTGTGCCGGGTCCACGGCAACGGCCTGAATCATGTCACCCTTCAGGCTTCCGGTGGCTGCAAGGTCACCATTGTCTGTATAGATTCCTGCGGTATATTCCACGCCAGCTGGCATGGACAGGCCGCATTTTTCCAGCAGCGGCACTACTTTTGAAATTTCAGTCTGTTCTGTGTAATACATAAGCCTTATTCCAGTCTTAGATACAATTTCGGGGAGATTGAAAAAATCTCCCCGGTTTTGTTGAATGAAAAGTTATAAACCTACTTTACAGCGTAAATCTGATCCAGCAGGGTTGCGTCGCGGTACAGTACGTTTGCGACTACCTTATCGGTGTGATGAGGCTTGCGAGGTGTACCGTTGAGCTTTTCAGCCATTTCCTTCAGCTCGTGGATGTCCCATACAGGCAGGTTTGCGTCTCTGAAACGTTCTGCCAGTTCAGGTCTGAGCGGGTTAACTGCGATACCGCGCTGAGTTACCAGTACGTCTACAGTATGGCCAGGAGTGGACTTGCATAATACCTTATCCACTACGATTGGCAGTCTTGCTCTGGACAGAGGTGCTACGATCATGGACATGTTAGCACCGGCTGCTGTGTCGGAGTGACCGCCGGAACCGCCCATGATATAACCGTTGGAGTCAGTGTGCACGTTTACATTGAAATCGGTGTCGATTTCAGTTGCACCCAGGATTACTACGTCCAGGCTGTCTACAGCACTGCTCTTTGCAGTTGGGCTTGCGTAGTGAGCTGCGGTAACTTCCATGTGGTACGGATTGGTACGGATGGATTCTACTGCGCCCAGGTCGAAGCACTGTACGTCATACAGAGCCTTGAAGCAGCCGCTCTGCAGCATGTCTACCATGTAGGAAGTGATGCCGCCCAGGCCGTAGCTGCCCTTAACACCCTTACGGATCATGATGTCCTTCAGGTACTTGGCTGCTGCCAGGGATGCACCGCCTGCACCAGTCTGGAAGGAGAAGCCGTCTTTCAGCAGGCCGGAAGCTTCGATGGCACGTGCTGCATAGTCAGCGATAACCAGACCAACAGGGTCCTTGGTGATCTTGGTGGTACCGGAAACGATACCGGAAGGTTCACCAATCTTATCTACAACTACAACGTAGTCGATGTAGTTTTCTGCGATGGAGTAGTCTACCAGAGGGTAGTCTACCAGGTTGTCTGTAATTACGACAGACTTGGTTGCATACATTGCATCCGCAAAAGCATAGCCCAGGGAGCCGCATGCGGACTTACCGATTTTGCCGGTGCAGTTACCCATGCAGTCAGCAGTAGGTGCTGCGATGAAAGCTACGTCGATAGGGGATGCACCGCGGATGATGTCGCTTGGACGTCCGCCGTGTGTACGGAAGGTTACAGGCTTATCCATGATACCTTCGGATACAGCGCGGCCAACCACGCCGCCCATGTAGTCGGTTTCGATACCGGTTACTACACCGTCACGGATGTATTCGATGAAAGGTGCGTGAGTGTCGAATACGGAGCTGATGTTAACATTCAGGTCCTTGATACCCATTTCGCAGATGGCATCCAGCACCATAACAGCAACCATGTCGCCGTTACGCAGGTGGTGGTGGAAGGAGATAGTCATACCGTCCTTCAGGCCGGCCAGCTGAATGGCTTCTTTAATGCTTTTAACCAGTTTGCTCATACTATCTTTCTCCCTTCTGGCTGTCCGCAGGGCGGTACATGCCGATTGCTTCTGCAGCTTCCAGCACCTGACGTGCACGGGCTACGATCGGTGCATCGATCATCTTGCCGCGCAGGGAAACGACGCCCTTGCCTTCGGCCTTAGCCTTTTCGATGCAGTCGAATACGTCCAGTGCGTACTGAACTTCTGCTTCGGTCGGGCTGAATACTTCATTGATGAATGGAATGTGACGAGGGGAGATGGAAGATTTGCCGGTGAAGCCCAGGCTCTTGGCAAATTTTGCATCTTCGATCAGACCTTCATAGTCTTCCACGTCAGTCCATGGTGTGTCATAAACGTCCACGCCTGCAGCTCTTGCAGCCAGAACCATTCTGGAACGTGCGTAGAAGATTTCAGTACCTTCCTTGGTACGCTTGCAGCGCATGTCAGCGGTGAAGTCTTCGCCGCCCAGGAAGATTGCAGCTACTCTTGGGTCTGCAGAAGCGATTTCAAAAGCTCTTTCCACGCCCAGTGCAGTTTCGATCAGCGGAATCATCTTTACGCTGCCCGCTTCGATGCCGTACTTTTCTTCCATCTGACCGATGTAAGCGGAGATGGTACGTACGTAGTCGCCGCTGTCAACCTTGGTAGGCATGATCATGTCAGGCTTTACCTTAATGATTTCTTCCAGGTCCTTCTGCCAGTATGGGCTGTCGATTGGATTGATACGAACGATCACTTCGCGGGTGTAACCCAGGGATGTGATGGCATTTCTTACGAGGATTCTCGCAGAGTCCTTTTCAGTAGGTGCTACAGCGTCTTCCAGGTCCAGGATGATGGCATCGGAACCCAGGAAGTCAGCGTTCAGCAGGATGTTAGGGCTGTTGCCCGGTAAGAACAGCATACTTCTTCTCATAACTACGCTTCTCCTTTCCCGCGGCATACAGCAGTTTCCACTCTGGATCTGATGGTGCAGTCTACGGCGCCTCTGTCGCTGACAGTCAGTACAGCGTCTTCTACGCCCAGGCCGGCCAGAGTTTCGCGGATTACCGCTTCGATTTCAGGGCCGAACTGCTGCATTACTACAGAAGTCAGATTCAGCGCGATGCCGCTGCCAGCTTCAGCTGGTGCGATTTCAACGTAAATGTCGCTGGATTCCAGTGTTCCAGCATGCGCTTTCTGTTTAATCATTGTGATTGCCTCTCTTTATCATATAAAGCATTGCCGAGAATGCCAGCAGGTCTGCTGAGCCTCCCGGGCTTAAATTTCGGGTTATAAATTCTCCGTCCAGTCTGCGGACTTCTGCCAGATCCAGGTTTGCCGGACCCTCTGCAGTCAGCCGCCGTGCCTCTTTCTGCGCAAAATCCATCCCTTCAGCGCCTCCCCGGTGTACCAGGTTGCTGTCTTCTGTGGATGCCATGATGGCAAGCAGGGCATAGACCATCGCCGTTTTTTCGCTGCGGCCCGCCTCCAGTGCTTCTTCCAGGGCCGTAAGGCCGATGGAGAAGGCCGTATCAAAACCGCTCAGAGCTTCCTTTCGGATGCCTCCGGTGCCGCAGGTTTCCCGGGCTTTCAGGCCGTGGGTACCCGATGCGGTATCGGTTTCGAGAAGTACTGCTGCGATCTGACGGCAGTTGTCCTGAAGTTCATCCAGACTGCCAAACCCCATGGCTGCCGCCCCGCAAAGTATTCCGATGCTGAAAACAGCGCCCTTATGGGTGTTGATGCCTTCTGTGGCCTCATACATTCTTCGCTCTGCTTCCAGTCCCGCAGAGCGGAGCTTGGAAGCCAGGGCAGGGATGTTTTGCTGAGAAACTGCGCCGGCCTCTGCACACTGCAGAAAACTGTCATGAAGTGCGTGGGCACTTCTTTC
>JAFYKS010000259.1 GCA_017537495.1 Bacillota bacterium
AGCGGAATCTGGGTATCTTAACTCCACTTGAGAAGTATCAGTCCTATCTGCAGGCTGCATAAAAATACCAGCTGGAAATTATCCAGCTGGCAGAAAAATTTTATATTTTTTCAATTGTCTACTTGACGGGTAGCGGTTCACTGTGCAGTACCGCTTTTTTCGTACATTATTATAATGGATGGTCTCCTTTTGCCGCTGTTTTTACCACGCGGGACACGAAGAAGTACATGAAAATTACAAATCCCACGAATGCAATCAGGGACAGGTTGGTACCCACCATGAGGCAGGCATCATAGAATCCGTGAAGAAGAACGGCAGAAATAAAACCTGCCGCCATGCTGGATTTTGCCATGGCATTATTTCCTCTGTGTGCATGCCAGCGGGCACGTCCATAGAAAATACCCATAAACACAGCAAAGGCCATATGGGCAGGCACTGCCAGGAACGCACGGGAAAACGCTACAGACAGCCCATAGTCAAACACATACTTCACGTTCTCGAAAGCTGCAAAACCCAGAGAAACAAATACCGCATATACAATGCCGTCAAACATATAGTTGAAGGCAGGCTGATGCCAGCTGTACTTTTTCAGGAAGAATAGTTTTGCACCTTCTTCGGAGACTGCAACCACAAGAAATGCAAAAAGCACGTGGTACAGTACCGAATCCTCCGCCGCAATCATCGGCAGAATCCACATTCCCACTGTTTCCAGAAGAATCGCTGCAAAGGCAGACAGCACGCCGCCCAGCAGCAGCCGAATCAGCAGAGCCGGCGGCTCCTTTTCGATGTGATCGTGCCGATATATGTATCGCAATAAAACGATGGCAGGAAGAAGCGCTGCCGCTGCATAAACCGCCAGCATCCAGACTGCCGGTGCCAGAAGTACATATCCCATATACTCATCCTTTCCGATAAAACAAATGGTGCCTGCAAGAGGCACCATTCATAACTGCAGTTTAAATTACTTTGTGATAACTTCCAGACCGCCCAGGTAAGGTCTCAGAGCTTCCGGAACGATTACACTGCCGTCAGCCTGCTGGAAGTTTTCCAGGATAGCTGCTACAGTTCTGCCTACTGCCAGGCCGGAACCGTTCAGAGTGTGAACGAATTCTGGCTTGCCGCCTTCTTCCGGTCTGAATCTGATGTTAGCACGGCGTGCCTGATAATCTTCGAAGTTGGAGCAGGAAGAAATTTCAACATATCTTCCGTAGGAAGGCATCCATACTTCGATGTCGTATGTCATAGCGGAGGAGAAGCCCAGGTCACCAGTGGACAGTCTTACTACTCTGTAAGGGATGCCCAGAACCTTCAGTACTTCTTCTGCATCATTGGTCAGCTTTTCCAGTTCGTCGTAGGAACCTTCAGGCTTAACGAACTTAACCAGTTCTACCTTGTTGAACTGGTGCTGTCTGATCAGACCTCTGGTGTCACGGCCTGCGGAACCAGCTTCTGCTCTGAAGCAAGGAGTGTATGCAGTGTAGTATACAGGCAGTTCTGCTTCAGGCATGATTTCCTGTGCTCTCAGGTTAGTTACAGGAACTTCTGCAGTTGGAACCAGGAAGAAGTCCTTCTGAGGGATGTAGAACATATCTTCTTCGAACTTAGGCAGCTGGCCGGTACCAGTCATCGCTGCTCTGTTTACCATGAATGGAGGCAGGATTTCAACATAGTCCTGATCTACAGTGTGCAGATCCAGCATGAAGTTGATAACTGCTCTTTCCAGTCTCGCACCGATGCCCTTGTATACAGTGAATCTTGCGCCGGAGATCTTAGCAGCTCTTTCCCAGTCCAGGATATCCAGGTCAGTACCCAGATCCCAGTGAGCCTTTGGTTCGAAATCGAACTGAGTTGGTTCCATGAACTTTCTGATTTCTACGTTATCGGAATCGTCTTCACCAATCTGTACTTCAGCATTTGGAGTGTTAGGAACGTTCAGCAGTGCGTTCTGCAGGTTTGCTTCCACTTCTGCCAGCTGAGTATCCATTTCCTTGATCTTAGCAGACAGTTCCTTCATTTCAGCCATGATAGCAGTGGTGTCTTCGCCAGCCTTCTTCAGCTTAGGAATTTCCTTGGAAACAGTGTTCTGCTTATTCTTCATAGCTTCCACTTCTGCCAGGATAGCTCTTCTTTCTTCGTCGTACTTTACTACGTTTTCGATACCGAAGCTGCCCTTGCATCTTCTTTCTACTGCAGCTTTCACACC
This sequence comes from Bacillota bacterium, assembly GCA_017537495.1. Lineage (GTDB taxonomy): Bacteria > Bacillota > Clostridia > Peptostreptococcales > Anaerovoracaceae > RGIG7179. The sequence goes on from JAFYKS010000259.1 coordinate 2,204, forward strand.
TTCATAGTCTTCTCTGATTCTCTTAATGTCTAACATTTTCTTTCCTCTTTCCGTTTTTCATTAATAATCGTTATGTATTAGAATAAATTCTTTTTGTAACTGATATAAGTTTCGATGAGCTCTGCCATCTTTTTCTGGATTTCCACCTGCAGGTCGGAAGCCAGATTGTAGTCTCCTGCATCCAGCGCTTCAGATGCACGGGTCAGCAGGCACTTTTCTGCCAGGGTGTTCTTACCGATGTAGTGACGCAGACGGTTTACCACGTTCCAGTTTACCACGTCAAAATCGGTTGCATCGTCGCCGTGAAGCTTCACGCATTCACGTACCACGTCCATGTAGTTCGGGATGTCACGGTTATGCAGTTCCATCTTCCACTGGCTCAGGGTCGCTTCGATGAAGGACTCGATGGACAGGTCACTGATTACACTGCCCTGAATTGCTTTTCTCTTTTCAGGGTATCTGATCAGCCCCTGCATGTTTTCCCATACGGTAGCAGGTGCTTCGCCGAAGAGTCTGTCACGTTCTTCCTTGGTGTAGTCCTCGAATACATTGTTTTCACTTCTGTATTCGCGGTCAGTATCCAGGTAGAAGTCTTCTTCTCCGTACTTCTTGGAAATGGACTTTTCCAGTTCTGCAGGAGTCTTGCCGTTTTCCAGTACTGCACGGATACCGTCCAGCATTGCCATGTAGCTGGCTGCCAGTACCATATAGGTATTGCTCTTCGGATTCGGAGCTCTCAGCTCAAAACGTGTAGCCATCGGGTTCTTCGCATCTCTGATGAGGCCCACCAGGATGGAACGGTTTCTGGACGCTTCGGTTACGCTCTTACCCAGAGAGGTTACGATACATACCGGAGCTTCATAACCAGGTTTCAGACGGTTCAGGGAGTCGGTGGTGGAACTTACGATTGGATTAATCGCTTCGTAGTTTCTCAGAATACCCATCAGACCGCCGAATCCCAGAGGGCTGAGATAGTCCTGCGTTGGATTCTTTGCGGCGAACAGGTTCACCATCTTACCGTTCTTCAGTCTGGCTGCCACACCCAGGTGGGTATGCTTACCGGAACCTGCTACACCTTCGATTGGCTTGGCCATGAAGGTGGTGTGCAGACCGAACTGGTTGAACACGTCACGGATAATATATTTTACCTGCTTTTCATTATCAGCTGCCTGCATTGCGTCTGCGTACTTCCAGTCGATTTCCAGCTGTTCCATGATGTGTTCATGGGAACCGGCACTGGTAATCTGAGACTTGACGCCGCCTACTTCCTTGTGGCCCATTTCTACGCCCACACCGTAGCAGTCGATGATTTCCAGGGATTTTTCGAGTGCAGTTCTTACCGGACCATAGGTTCTCTTCCAGTACTGTTCCTTCAGTTCCTGAGAAGTGGACAGCTGTTCGCGGTCCGCCTTGTCTTCCGGTGTCTTAACCCAGAATTCCAGCTCTGTCGCACTGGTAATGCAGATATCTTCGATATCATCCACACAGTCCACGCCATGGATATACTCGAAAGCATACGGATGCTGGCGAAGCATTTCCATCAGTTCGTCCTTGAATGCTGCGATAGCATTCTTCAGGATGGAACGGGCACCTACTTCATTCTTTTCATTGTGAACCAGGTACGCAGGAATTCTCAGTGTACCTACCGGCAGGCCGGTATGTAAGTCAATATTGTCATAGTTATAGTCTACGAACCAGTTTACAGTCAAATCCGGAACCAGGTCCACCTTACCATTGTTCAGGTCCGCAATCTTCGGCAGGTCTACGGAGGAACCGTCAGTCTGTACCCCGTGAACCAGCATGTCGTCCATGTCTTTTATGAACATCTTCATCGGAATACGTTCGTCTGTGTCATTACCGGCGATATCAATTCCGGCAAAAGAAACAAACTGGACTTCAGGATGCTTTCCCAGCAGTTCTAAAATGTCTTCTTTTCCATGTTTGTCAGCAGGAACATTAAACAGCATTTTGTTTAAGTCAAACTCCAGCATTTTTACCTCCAAAATTACAGCATGATTGGGACATCCCCGTTTTCACGGAAATGCCCCATTTTCTGTGTCGTTAATCTTTATTAATAACTTAAAATTTTAGCACAAACTGAATTAGCTTGCAAGCTGATTCAGGTATTTTTCCAGTTCAGCCAGATATTCACCGTATTCAGCCCAGTCACCGTCTCTCTGTGCAGATTCAGCATTTTCAAATGCTTCCACCGCCTTCTGAATCAGTTCGGACTGAGTCAGAGGTGCATCTGTCTGGCCGCCGCCTTCACCGGTACCTGTACCGGTTCCGCTGCCGCTGCCTGTGCCGTCTTCAGTGCCCACGCCGTCTTCTGCCTTCTTGCCGAAGAGTTCTACGAGACATTCTGCTACACTGTTTTCATAAGCAATCTTATCGTCATATGCCATGATGATACGCTTTACTTCCGGAATGGAAGAGTTAGTCGCTTCCAGATATACCGGTTCCACGTACAGCAGAGAAGTATTGATTGGAATTACAAACATATTACCTCTTCTGTAGGATGTGCCGGAGGAACTCCACAGGGAGAATTCCTTGGAAATTTCCGTATTCTGGTCGATCTGTGCTTCAACCTGTTCCGGACCGTAAACAGTCTTGCTCTTAGGGAACTGGAAGAGTACCAGCTCGCCATAAGCATCGCCGTCATTTCTTGCCACCATCAGTGCAGTCATGTTCATCTTGGACTTCGGTGTGAATGCGATGGAGTTGAAGAATTCAGCCTTTTCACCGTCAGGCAGCTTTGCGATATAGTAGTTCGGCTGCTGCTGCACTCTTTCAGTGCCGTAAACTTCATAAGCGATTTCCCACTGGTCTTCGTTCTGATAGAATACGTTAACGTCTTCCATATGGTATCTGGAGTATACCGCTGCCTGAATGGTCAGCAGGTAGTTCGGATAACGGATATGGGACTTCAGACTTTCAGGCATCTGATCTGCTGTCTTGAACAGAGTCGGATAAATCTTCGCATAGGTTGCGGCAATCGGATCGTTTTCATCCACAACATAGAAGCTTACGTCGCCGTTATAAGCATCCACAACAACCTTGATGGAGTTTCTGATGTAGTTGTTCACACCATCATATGGTTCGGAATATGGGTAGTAGCTGCTCATGGTATAAGCATCTACCATCCAGTACAGCTTGCCGTCTGCAGTTACCATATAAGGGTCATCCTCATATGTCAGGTACGGCATAATCATACCAATACGTTCCATTACGTTACGGTTAACGATAATTCTGGACTCACTGTTGATGTTGGTGGAAACCAGCATCTGTACGTCCCCTTCGCGGATTGCAAAGAGAATACGGTTCAGCAGACCCAGCTTGATGCCCGCTTTGCCTTCATACATGGTGTAGGCATTGGTTGAACCCTTCGGATAGTCGAATTCTTCTTCCTGGGTGTTAACAATGATATATTCATTGGACAGTTCGCCGAAGTATACTTCCGGACGTTCAATCTGGATTTCTGCCACTTCAGATTCCGGAGGAATGTTTCCGATCAGCACGTCAGGCTGACCGCTGGCAGTTACCTGGTCTACTCTGGAAAGAGCAATACCGTAACCGTGTGTATACTTCAGATGACGGTTCAGCCAGGAACTGTCGATCTTGTTTTCGTCGATTTCACGGGTAGTCAGGAAGGCCTGAGTGTACTTTCCGTTAATCATGTAACGGTCCACGTCTACGTCATTGAATGTATAGTACTGACGGATGGACTGTGTCTGATTGTAGAACTGCTTCGCAGGATCGAAATCGTTTACACGGATGTTGTTAATGGTTTCTGTATTTGCATTGATGTCAGCAGATGTCAGCTTGTTGTCCGCTGCAAAATCTCTGGTCACTACGTCATCCAGCTCATATGCAGACTGGGTGTACGCAATGTTCCACTCCAGATACTTGCTTTCCTTATCGATTTCGTCAGGAGATACGATGAATTCCTGCACCAGATAAGTGGCACCGGTACCGATGATACCTACCAGAATCATGATAACAGGAGCTGTCAGCAGCTTCTTGTAATCCTTCTGCTTCAGGAATACAACGAACAGAATCGCGGAAATCACTGCCAGACCGGCCAGAATACGGTACATCCACAGAGTTACATTCACAGAAGTGAAGCCTGCGCCGTAAACGGCACCCGTATGTCCGTACAGCAGATTGAACTGCTGCAGGAAGAAGTTCACACCAATCATCAGGAAGAAGATGAAGCCCAGCAGACCAATTTTGCCGGATGCGATGGACAGCAGCTGCTTGAAGTTGTTGTCGTCAAACTGCTTCTTAGGCTTAGCCGCACGCTTCTTGGCTTTCTTTCCAAAGAATGCTTCCTGGAACTTGCCGAACATGTCGTCTGCTGCTGTGCCTGCGCCTTCTGCTCCCGGCCCGTTTTCAAACGGGCTGGAGTTTCCGCTGTAGCGTTCTTCGTCAGTATACTGCTGACCGAACGGTGTTTCTTCCTCTTCATCCGGGAATTCTGTCTTGAACATATCCGGTGTACGTACAGTCATCAGAACAATGTAGTACACGATGGTCAGCACGATGAATCCTACGATTACCCCCAGCAGGATTTCATTAAGCTGAGTCAGGAATTCCAGACGGAAAATGTAGAAAGAAATGTCCAGGTTGAACAGAGGGTCTGTCAGGTTGAAATCTGTGCTGTTGGCAAACTTCAGAATATCGAACCACAGCTGGCTTACAGTGTTTACGGTCACGAAAATACCGAACACTGCACCAAGCAGCCAGGTAATCTGACGCAGCTTTTTCTGGTCAGTGTCCTCGCTGGACGCAATTTTTTTGAAATAACTTTTTTTCAGATGGCTCATGTAAATTACCATCAGTCCGGTTACGGCAAGGAAGGTCGGCACTCCGACTTTCAGCTGGGTGGTCAGTTCCTTCAGGAACACGTCCACGTAGCCCATTTCCTTGAACCACATGAAGTCAGTAATGAATGTGACTGCGCTGAAAAATGCTGCGAACAGCAGCACCAGCACAAGAATCACAATACTGACTCTTTTCTGGATTTTTTCCATTATAATCTCTCCTCCTTAATTTCATTTAATACCATGGAATTCTGAGAAACTTTCACACAGGCGGTTACGTATTTTACGGTTTCTTCACCATCTGCTGCCGCAAAGGTCAGACGGCAAAGTGTGTAGTACCCCTGTTCCCCTGTTCGAATCTCACCAATTTCCAGTTTATTTATGCCTATCAGGCTGGTATCCTTATTTGTAGCCTGCCACTGTGCGTAGTAATCTACGACCGCAGTCAGGATGCCTTCTGCATAGCTGATGGATTCTCCGTCTTCTCCGGTCTTCCATTCACTTTCTTCCAGAATTTCTGCATCAGCGATTTCCTTGAAGGCGTACTCTTTTTCGTCATCATATTTCAGTGCCGGATCTTCCAGCACTTCTCCGATGCTGTCCGGCTCTTCAATCTTTTCAGCCAGCAGATCTGAAATGTATGTAGC
>JAFYKS010000260.1 GCA_017537495.1 Bacillota bacterium
CCCCGGTGATTTCCAGTCCGGCTTCTTTGCAGACGCCGTCGTTCAGTTCCACACCTTCCGCGAATCCCCGGGCCATTTCCTCTGTTACCGGAATGTCCAGCTCTACGTGATAAATTTTCTGCACGTGCTTCTTCGGCGCCAGAATGTTATGGGCCAGCACCCCGTCGTCAGTGATGATCATGAGCCCGGTGGTGTCCCGGTCCAGACGGCCTGCAGGGAACAGGTCTCGCCCCGCAAAATCCGCCGGCATCAGTTCCATCACGGTCTGATGGTCACGGTCCTCTGTGGCGGATACATAGCCCTTCGGCTTGTTCAGCATGATATATACATTCTTCTTTACGGTCAGCTCACGTCCATCAATGGTAATGACACTCTTTTCCGGGTCCACCTTGATGTTGGAAGACTTTACTGTTTCCCCGTCCACGGCGACACGTTTTTTGCTGATTAATGATTTCACATCACTGCGGGAGTAAATCCCCTGGGATGCGATGATTTTATCGATACGTTCCAATTTATTCTCCTTTTTTCTGTTTTGACAGCAGCCTGTCCAAATATACAGATTTAAACTGTTTGCTTGCCAGTGCCTGCTTCAGCGGCGGCAGCTTGAGAATAACCTGAAGCACGGCAGCCATGGCACGATGGTTGGCAAAAGCCTGATTGTCGAAAATCAGATTCTGCAAAGTCCCCTTTTCGATTGCCTGTGCCACGAAGCGGTGGGTACTGTTTACCGGTGTGATAATCTGCACCGGACGGCGTACCATCTCGATGGCACCGGTCGGACAGTTGCGGGCACATACCCCGCAGCCAAGGCAGATTTCGTTATTGATGAAGGCATACTTCTTCTTCGGCGCACCTTCCGCCGGAGCTGCCTGGTCCATCTGTACCGCCAGAACCGAACATACTTTGGCACACTTTCCGCAGCCAATGCACTTGTCCATGTGAATCTGCGGAATATAGTTGGTGGTTGCCACCGGCTGCATCGGACTGAACCGTCTGGCAGCCTGAAGTGCTTCGCAGCAGCAGCCGCAGCAGTTGCAGAGGAATGACGGCATCTCCCGTACATTTTCTCCAATCTGCACCAGATTGCTCTCATAGGCAAGCTGCAGCACATCCTTTGCCTCTTCCTTTGAAATCAGCCGCACATGCTCACCGTGCTCTGCCAGAGACCGTGCCACGTTTCCTAGAGTCAGACACACATCCATGGGTGCATTGATTTTACACGGGTCATCCAGATGAATTTTCTTATGGCGGCAGTAGCACATACCCAGACCTACATATTCCGCCTCGTCAATGATGTGCGTCGCTTTCTCATAATCCAGAATGTGATTCATCTTTTCGCTGGTGAGCACCGGTTCCTGAACGAAAACACGTCCCATTCTGGTCTCCGCCGCAAAGAATAAATCACTGATAAACTCTTCTTCCACGCTCATGTACTGGTAATAGAGTTCCGACAGCAGTTTCTGGTCGATATCACCTCTGGTACGCATCAGTGCAAACTCCAGAAAGCCTGCCATAGGCGGCGGCATCACATACTGCCGCTGTCCCTGGGTCTCTGAGTCCAGGAGCAAAGCCTTTTCGCAGAGCTGCAGCAGCAGGTTTTCTGCCTGCAGTTCCGTCATGTTCCAGATGCGGGCTGCCTTTTTCGCCGTAAAAGGTCGGATCGGCAGCTGGGATACATAGCGTGCTTCTTCTTCGGTATACAGAACCTGAAGAATTTTATATAAAGTTTCTGTCGGTGCAGCGCCCTGCGCAAACAGGTTAATCCGCTGCTCCAGATTTTTATATGCATCTCTTGATGTCAGATGCCCCATGGGCTGACCTCCTTATTTATGTCATGCAGTTTTTTCAGCTTCTCCTGCAGTCACATCATATCTGTGCTGCCAGTTCGGGAAGTTCTGCCACTTTCCGCCCATGAAGCGGTGCATTTCTTCTGTGCAGTGGAGCCACTTGCCCACGGTTCTTCCTTCCGGATAGAACTCGCAGAATTCCCCGTCAAAGAAGGTATAGAAACGGCTCACGTCGGTGCACATGCCGTAGGTCGGCAGCTGTGCAATCGGCATATGTAATTCCACCTCTTCACCACGGCGTGTACCGCGGTAGGTCAGACCGGTGCTGTCCAGTGTCAGCTCCCCTTCACCAACCATTTCACAGGTGTCTTCTTTTTTCAGCATTTCGTAAAGCGGCAGCATACCCATCTTCACATGTTCTGTCAGAGTGAATCCAGGTTCACGGACCGCCTCAGCTGCACGGGCACGTTCCATATCAAACCACACACGCGGTGTTTCCGGAATCACACAGGTTTCGTCCAGAGGATGGAAATCATAGTATTCATCTACAGTGGTACCGTTTCCGCAGTGGGTGCATACCAGAGTCTTTCCTTCGCCGTGCATGGTGAACTCGCTTCCGCAGCGAGGGCACCAGTAAAGCAGGTCGTGCATGTTGTGTGCCATTTTTTCCGCCCCGGTGAAGGCTGCGTGTTCACGCTTGTTCCATGCGTAGTCATCCTGCAGCAGGTTTTCATGAAGGCGTGCTTCGATTTCATCAATACTTAATGCCTTCAGTTCTTCCGGTGTAAACAGCAGGTCTACGGTTACGTCCACTCTGCCGTAACGTTCATCCAGACAGTACTTGGTGCTGGTCAGATACCCTCCGGCGATATGGGTGGAATAAACCGGTACACCGCAGGATTTCAGGAATTTTGCGGAGCCCAGGGCCACCGGCTGGTTGGCACCGGAAATACTGCTCATGCCTTCCGGGAAGATGCAGATGCTGCCGCCTCCCTTGAGGATTCGCTTGATTTCACGCATAGCATAAATGTCCGGTACGAAATTCTTCTTCGGAATTACCTGAAGCAGGCGGAATACCATGGCCAGATGAGAACGGAAAAATTCATTATATCCCGCTACGAAGTTCATCCGATGCGGCAGAAATGCCAGACCGGTGAAAATATAGTCCAGACGGGATGCATGGTTGCTGACCACGATAAATGGACCCTTTTCCTTTTTCGGATCCACATTGTATTTGATAGTCATGCCCAGTTTCTTTTCGTACATCATTCTCCAGATTCGTGCAAGAATCAGATAAATGTACTTCGGCGGCTGTTTAATCTTTCGGCTGTGCAGTTTCTGCGCCAGTGTCTGTTTTGTATCCATTGGGAACCTCCCTGAGTTTCATTTAAGATATATATACTTTAACAGAAAACGCCGCCAATCACAAGTTATCCCCCGGAATTCAGACAAAAAACAAAACTGCACGGTTCCCCACGCCGTGCAGCTTGCCACTTTATTATTTTTGGAGGTTTAGTTATGTTCGCTATATTTTATCTTGATCCCCTTCTTGAGTATAGTATACGGCAGGCATCCTTCCGAATACATGACAGAATGTGCATAATAGGGCCCTTTTTCCTGCATATTCTGCAAAATAGCATAAAAAGACCCCGGCAGGGCTGCCAGATCAGCGGCCTTGTCCGGGGTTCGTTTCTATTTATTTTTCAGTCTGTCGTATGCGTCCCGGTCGATAACACCGTTGGCCAGCATTTTTTCCACCCAGAGCTGCAGAGTTTCCACCGTGATGGAAATCCGCTCCAGTTCCTCCTGAATGTAAATCAGATCCTGAATCTCGTTGTCTTCAATTCTGCCGTCGGCAGTAATTTCGATGAGCCGGTCTTTCTTCTTATTCATGGAGTTGAGGGA
>JAFYKS010000261.1 GCA_017537495.1 Bacillota bacterium
AGTACGGCGTCTACGTCCTTATCGGCCAGAATTCCGGTTCCCATAAGTACACGCTTTCCGCTGCAGAACTGCTCCATAGCAGCCGTCAGTGCACGTGCACCGTCGTCATTATGTGCACCGTCGATGATGACAGTCAGACCGTCTTCAGAATTTCCGGTAACAGTACTGCCCTTCTTCATCACTTCTAGGCGTCCAGGCTGCTTGGCTGCTTCGATACCGTCATAAAAGGCATCGGTCGGCATGGTGATATGTCCTCGGTCTTCCAGAACACATAATGCTGCCAGTGCTGCCTTCACATTTTTAATCTGATGCTGACCGGTCATGGACAGTTCCAGATTTCCGAAAGCATCGGTATGGAAACTTCCGTCCGGACGGTCACGTCCAACAAAAACATCCAGCATATATCCTGTCAGGGATTCTGCCCTCACGTTGTGACGCATGTCCCTGGTTTCCAGATACATGCATCCCAGTTCTTCTGCCTTTGCACGGATGACACCAAGAGCTGCCTCATCTTCACAGCTGGTAATCACAGGGCAGCCTGCCTTGATGATACCTGCCTTTTCTGCAGCAATTTCTTCAATAGTGTTTCCAAGACGGTCCGTATGGTCGAAGGAAATAGAGGCAATCACAGTTGCCAGCGGGTTCTTTACGATGTTGGTGGAATCGCCGCGGCCGCCAAGGCCCACTTCCAGAACTACGAAGTCACAGCCAACTTCCTTGTAATACAGGAAAGCTACGGCAGTGATTACTTCGAATTCGGTTGGAGACTGGTGTCCGGCATCGGTCATAACTTTGACCTGCTCCAGCACCCGGTCTGTATATTTTGCCAGGTCTTCATCGTTGATATACGCACCGCCCGCTTCAATCCGCTCATTGAATACTTCAATAAACGGAGAGATGTAGAGACCGGTCTTGTAGCCGGCCGCCTGCAGAGCACAGTACAGATAGCGGCAGATGGAGCCCTTGCCGTTGGTACCGGCCACGTGGATGACCTTAAGGTCATCCTGTGGATTTCCCAGCAGCTCCATGAGGATGGTCATGCGTTCCAGCCCCAGGATGCTGCCAAATTTCTCAAAAGCATGGATTTTGCTGACTGCATCGCCAGCAGAAAATACGCCGCTCATTATGCGTTAACCTTCTTAGCTACCAGTTCCAGACGTGCTGTAACCTTAGCCAGCATTTCTTCATACTTAACCTGCTTTTCTTTTTCTTCGTTGATTACCTTTTCAGGTGCCTTGCCTACGAAGCCAGGGTTGGACAGCTTCTTCACAACTCTTTCCACTTCGCCTTCCAGCTTCTTCTTTTCCTTAGTCAGACGTTCCAGTTCAGCCTTGTAGTCTACCAGGTCATCCAGCGGAACGTAGATTTCCGCACCATCGATTACTGCGGACATAACTTCTTCAGGGATGTCTGCCTTGTTTTCAGTGAAGGTAATTTCAGTGATATTCGCAATGCTCTGCAGATATCTTGCACCAGCCTTCATAGTTGCTGCCTTTTCACCTTCTGCCAGGATGATTGCTCTCAGCTTCTTGGAAGGTGCTGCATCTGCTTCTGCACGGATATTTCTGATTGCTCTGATTGCTTCCATAGCCATTTCCAGCTTAGCTTCTTCTGCAGGGAAGTGGCAGCCAATGCTTGCCTTTGGCCATACGGACTTAATCAGGTAGTTATTTGGATTTTCAGCCTGTTCTTCGCCATGAGGCAGGTAGGACCAGATTTCTTCTGTGATGAAAGGCATGAATGGATGCAGCATCTTCAGCATGTTCTTCAGACACATTACCAGAGTAAATCTTACAACCTTCTTGTCTTCTTCATCTTCGCCCCACAGACGAGCCTTAACCAGTTCGATGTACCAGTCGCAGTATTCGTTCCAGATCAGGTTGTAGATTCTGTCACCAGCCAGTGCCAGGTCGTACTTTTCCAGAGCGGAAGTTACGTATTCTACTGCATCGTTTACACGGCTGATCATCCACTTGTCTTCATCCTTCAGTGCAATGTTGCTGAAGTTGGAAACATCGCCGCAAGCCTTACCGCAGCAGTCTGCGCAGCACTTTGCCATTTCCTTGAAGTTGCCTTCTTCGTCCTGCAGGTTCATAATTACGAATCTGGACGCATTCCACAGCTTGTTTGCAAAGTTTCTGCAGGATTCCAGTCTGTCGTACTTGAATCTCATGTCGTTACCTGGAGTGATACCGGTGGACAGCATGAAACGGAGAGCATCCGCACCGTACTGTTCGATAACTTCCAGAGGGTCGATACCGTTGCCCAGAGACTTGGACATCTTGCGGCCTTCTGCGTCACGAACCAGACCGTGGATATATACGTGATGGAATGGAACTTCGTTCATGGATTCCAGACCGGAGAATACCATTCTTACTACCCAGAAGAAGATGATGTCATAGCCGGTAACCAGTACATCGGTTGGGTAGAAGTAATCCAGATCCGGAGTCTTTTCAGGCCAGCCCAGAGTGGAGAATGGCCAAAGTGCAGAAGAGAACCAGGTATCCAGTACGTCTTCATCCTGGTGGAAGTGAGTACCGCCGCACTTAGGACATACAGACGGGGTATCGTAATCAACCACAACTTCACCGCAGGTATCACAGTAGTATGCAGGAATTCTGTGGCCCCACCACAGCTGACGGGAAATACACCAGTCTCTGATTTCTTCCAGCCAACGCAGGTAAGTCTTTTCAAATCTTTCAGGAACGTGAGTCAGGTCACCCTTCTTCGCTGCTTCGATAGCCGGCTTAGCCAGTTCTTCCATTGCTACGAACCACTGGTCGCTCAGCATGGATTCGATAACAGTATGGCATCTGTAGCATTCGCCTGCAGGAATTACCTTTTCTTCAGTCTTTACCAGGTAGCCTGCTTCTTCCAGGTCAGCAACCCATGCCTTACGGCATTCGTAACGGTCCATACCTTCGTACTTGCCAGCCATAGCATTCATCTTAGCATCCTTTTCGATGCAGGATGGCATTTCCAGGCCTGCTCTCTGACCAACTTCAAAGTCGTTAGGGTCGTGAGCCGGTGTAATCTTTACCGCGCCGGTACCCTTTTCAGGATCCGGGTAGTTGTCAGCGATGATAGGAATTTCCTTGCCAACCAGAGGCAGGATTACCTTGGTGCCAACCAGTTCCTTATATCTTTCATCATCCGGATGAACTGCGATTGCCACGTCGGCAAACATGGTTTCCGGTCTGGATGTAGCAACTACAATGCCTTCGCCCTTGCCATCTGCAGCAGGGTATCTGAAGTACCAGTACTTGCCGTTTCTGTCTTCATGTTCAACTTCTGCGTCGGACAGGGAAGTTCCACATTCCGGACACCAGTTAATCAGACGGTTTCCTCTGTAAATCAGTCCCTTTTCATACAGCTTGATGAAGAAAGTCTTTACTGCGTGGTTGCAGCCTTCGTCCATGGTGAAGCGTTCTCTGCTCCAGTCACAGGAGTCACCCAGCTTACGGCACTGACGGGTAATTCTTCCGCCGTATTCTTCCTTCCATGCCCATGCACGCTTCAGGAATTCTTCACGGCCCAGGTCATCCTTTTCCAGTCCTTCTTCGTTTCTGATCTTTTCTACTACCTTTACTTCGGTAGCGATGGATGCGTGGTCAGAACCAGGCAGCCACAGTGCGCTGTAGCCCTGCATTCTCTTCCATCTGGTCAGTACGTCCTGCAGAGTCTGGTCCAGGGCGTGGCCCATGTGCAGCTGACCTGTAATGTTTGGAGGCGGCATTACGATGGTGAACGGCTTCTTGTTCTCATCTACTTCCGCACGGAAAGAGC
>JAFYKS010000262.1 GCA_017537495.1 Bacillota bacterium
GGTTCCCAGCTCGTAGTTGAGTCTTTCGATGAGTTCCTGCCCCGGCTGGCTGCCATAGCGCTCAATGAGACCTTCATGGCAAAGCTGGCGCAGATAGGTTTCATTATCCAATCCGTCCGGTGCCGTAAATTCAGGCAGATGGTATTCACCAAACTTAAAGTCCAGATTGCACTGTTCTGCGATGACCTGGGTGTTTGTGATGGCTTCCGGCACTCCCGCAAAGAGCTTTTTCATTTCGTCTTCGCTCTTCAGGTAGAACTGGTCGTTCGGGAACTTCATCCGGTTCGGGTCATCGATGGTTGTAGCAGTCTGAATGGCCAGAAGTACATCGTGTGCTTCCGCATCTTCCTGCTTCACATAATGGACGTCGTTGGTTGCAACCAGCGGAAGATTCAGTTCCTTCGCCAGGCGCAGCATATTCGGATAAATGTACTGTTCTTCTTCCAGACCCTGATCCTGCAGCTCCAGATAGAAATTGCCCGGACCGAAGATTTCGGAAAGAGCCAGGGCTTCGGATTTTGCACCTTCATAATCGTTGTTCATTAGGCGATACTGTACCTCACCGGCCAGGCACGCGGAAAGACAGATGATCCCGTCGCTGTACATGCGCAGCACATCCTTATCAATACGCGGTTTATAGTAATACCCCTTGGTGAAGCCCAGAGATACAATTTTAATCAGGTTCTGATAGCCGGTTTCATTCTTTGCCAGCAGCACAAGATGACCCTGGTGTTTGTCCTTATCGGCTTCCTTATCCAGCATCCCACGCTTGGCAGTATAGACTTCGCAGCCGATAATCGGCTTGATTCCCTGCTTCTTGCATTCTTTATAAAAATCAATCACACCAAACATGACACCGTGATCCGTGATGGCCACGCTGTCCATTCCCAGTTCCTTCACCCGGCGCACCAGATCCTTAATCCGGGCTGCACCGTCCAGCAGGCTGTATTCAGTATGTACGTGCAGATGTGTAAAAGCCATAGGTCATTCCTCCTTAATCTAAATATTTTACCACAGATTGCGTCTTTTGGCAAACAGACGTGTAATATAGAGATATTCTATTTTTTTGCCTCCATGCCTCTAAACAAAATCTGTTTTTTAGAGCTTTTATGCATTTCGCCTTCGATAGTTCTAAATTTTCATGGAGAAATCGGGCCGTTTAGCTCTAATTTGTCCAACAGATCTAAAAAATCCGGGAATTATTAGAGCTTCAGCTTCTGAATCCACCTTGGTATCTAAATTTTCTTATAGATTTTAGAACTTTTACAGCCAGAATTGCTGCCAGCTCGAAATTATACGCCGTAACAGCCACCCCGCTCACAAATTTCATCAATCACTCGTGAAATCACAGTCACATCCAGTGTTCCATCCGCATTATCAGCAGTCAAAAACAGATTTTTCCCCAATGTATAGCCAGCCAGATGATACAATTTAAAGTTTCTCATTCCATCCTGCTCCTTTCGTGAACAATAAAAAAGGCAGCCTGACCGCTGCATTTACAATGCATTGTCAGATTGCCTTTTTCCGCTTATACTATTATAGCAGATGCAAACTTTGTTTTCTGTACAATTCAAAAATTTACTTTTCACATTTTCCAAATCCATGGTACAATACAGACAGAACAAGTACAACTCTGGAGGTATTACCCGTGTTAAAACCAATAAAATACATCCTGGCTCTGCTGCTGATTCTCATTTTGATTATTGGTGGCTATCTGGCCTATGTGTTCACAAGCTATTACCGCATTGAAGACCATCAGCAGCTGGTACCGGAACTGACTTGTGCCACCTTTGGCGAGCTTTCATGCACAGTGCCCGCAGTAAATGTACCCCTGAACGAAGAGCTGACTGTCACCTCATGGAATATAGGATTCGGTGCCTATACCGATCAGTACAGTTTCTTTATGGATGGGGGCAAGTACTCCCGGGGATTCAGTGAAGATGCGGTTCTGGAAAATACGAAAACCATGGCAGGAAAGATGGCTGAAATGAAATCAAACTTTTATCTGGTTCAGGAAGTGGACATCGATTCCACCCGTTCTTACCATATTGACCAGAAACAGCTCCTGACTTATGCCCTTCCTGGCCGAAGCAGCACCTTTGCACTGAATTATGACTCACCGTATTTGTTCTATCCATTTACAGAACCTCACGGAAAATCCGTGGCAGGCCTTCTGACGCTGACCGATTTTGAAATCAAATCCGCAGTGCGCCGCAGTCTGCCGATTCAGGACGATCTGGCCAAACTGGTGGATCTGGACCGCTGTTATACCGTAAACCGTCTGAATACAGAAGACGGAAATGAACTGGTGCTCTATAACTTCCACCTGTCCGCTTACACCACCGATCCGACTATCGCCAACCAGCAGCTTGAAGTGCTCTATGAAGACATGACCGCTGAATACGCTGCAGGCAATTACATCATCTGCGGCGGCGACTTCAACAAGGACCTGCTTGGTGATTCCGGCAAAATCTTTGGCGTCTCAGGCGAGGACCACAGCTGGGCTCAGCCGCTTCCTGTAGAGAATATTCCGGAGGGATTCAGTCTGGCTGCACCATTCAATCCGGATGTTCCGGTTCCAAGCTGCCGTAATGCAGACCGTCCGTGGGACCCGGAAACCAATTTCCAGATTACCATTGATGGATTCATCGTATCCGATAATGTGGAAGTACTGCAGGCTGATGTAGTAGATTACCAGTTCGCATACTCCGACCATAATCCGGTACAGATGAGCTTTATACTGAAATAACAAAAACCTCAAAGAAGCAGGCCAGCCTGCTTCTTTTTTATGCACACAGGCCGATGCCGCTGCATAAAATAAATCAGTACCCGGAAAAACAGGAGGTAAAGTATGCCACTGGATACAAGAGAACTTTTTGCCCGGCTCATTCAATGTGAAGCCGGCGGCGAGGGCGACAACGGCATGCGGGCTGTCGCCACCGTCATCATGAACCGGGCCACGGTCCCCAACGGAGAATTCAGCAGAATCAACGGAGGAGGCGGTGATGTCCGGGCGGTCATCACACAGCCAAACCAGTTCGTCTGCATGCGGGAATCCGTCGGCGGCCGTTACAACCCGCAGAACGTCTACAATATGTCTCCCACTGATGAACATTATGAAATTGTGGACTGGGCACTGTCAGGAGGAAGACTGTTCGGTGTGGATGATTCCCTCTTTTTCTTCAATCCTTACAGCCAGACCTGCCCCACCTATTTCCCTACCATGGTCGGCGTCATACATAACCGGGTTGGAGACCACTGTTTCTATTCTCCAACCAGCCTTTATGCCGACACGTAATTCAAACCTCAGGAGGTTCACTTATGGCAGCACCATGTTGCACCAATACCGTTACACCACAGATGATCCGGAAAGGCGAGATGCGGATTGGCGACCGCATCCATCTCGATGAAGTTCTGGTTTCCGCTCCGTCAGTTTCGTCTTCTGAAGAACAAACACCGCAGGATATGCCTGTATCGGCGGATTTTGCCGGAGAAGGCAGCCAGCCGGAAACAGTTCCGGTACACAGCACTATGCCGTCATCCTGGCCGCAGCAGCAATCACCTGCTCCGCCGCAGATGCAGCCGCAAATGCCGCAGCAGATGCAGCAGCAGAGGCCGCAGAATCAACAGCACCATACGGCTCCCCTTACATACGAACAAATGACTCCTTATATGAGTCTGACCCACATGTCTCCGGGAGAAAACAGCCCCATGTTTACAGTTCCTCAGACGCCTATGACCACACAGCAGTTCCAGGAAACGGTTGATTCCACCGATGTGCAGTCCTATCTGGGATTCATGCGCACGCAGATGGGCCGTTATATGCGTATCGAGCAGCTGATGGGTTCCAATAATATTGAACAGCGATTCGGGTTCCTGGTGGGCCTTGGCACCAACTACATCATTCTGCAGGAAATCACCAGTGGAAATATTATGGTGGTAGACCTGTTTACCATCCGACTGACTTATATTTACTACTCGGACCCTGTGGTGCCGCCAGGCGTGCCATACTGAAGCAAAAAAAGTCCCGCACCACATCGCTGATGCGGGATTCTTCTAATTTTTCTTATTTAGCTGCGTCAGCTTCTCTCGCCTTATCCTTGGCGATTTCTGCAAAACGTTTAATCTTCATGGTTGTAGTCTTTTCGAACTCATCGTGCTTGATTTCCAGCTTCTTGATGGTCTTGTAGTTGGACAGCTTACGGTTCACTCCGCGGATCTGTTCCCAGATCACCTTGTAAACTGCCTCTTCATCCAGACCTTCACCGTGGACTTCTGCAATCTTGTCGTAGTCAGGAATTACCTTCACGGTGATAACCAGTTCCTTTTCACCGGCAACTTCCTTGCCGTAAACCATACATTCCTTGATTTCAACTACGCTAGCCAGCAGACCTTCGATTTCTTCCGGATAGATGTTCTTTCCGTTCTGAGTAACAATCACATTCTTGCTTCTGCCGGTGATGTAAACATAATTGTCTGCATCCAGGTAGCCCACGTCACCGGTATGGAACCATTCGCCTTCCATTACCTTGGCAGTTTCTTCAGGGTCATTGTAGTAACCCAGCATTACTGTGTCACCGGAGATAAGGATTTCGCCTTCACCCTTTTCATTCGGTTCCTGAATCATGGCCTTATTGCACAGTACAACTTTGCCTGCAGAACCAACTCTGCGGTCAAAGTCCGGAGTAACCGCACTGATTGGTGCAGTTTCAGTCAGACCGTAACCCTGAATGAACCAGATACCGATATCTTCCAGCCATCTTCCTACCTTCGGATCGATAGGAGCTGCTGCAGATACTACGATACGCAGATTTCCGCCCAGGCTGGCATGAATGTCCTTGAATACCTTTCTCTTGATATCCACACCGACAGTACGCTTCATGGCATTGGTCATACGAATCATGGAGCTCACCATGCCAGACTTGCCGCTCTTTTCGATGGTGGAATTAATCTTCTTGTATAAGGTTTCAATGAGCAGCGGAACAGCCAGCATTACAGTAGGCTGGGTTTCCTTCATGTCATCCACGATATGTCTCAGACCGCGGCAGATAGAAATGGAACATCCCAATGCCATTGGGAACAGGAATCCGATGGTGGATTCATAGGTGTGGTGCAGCGGCAGTACGGAGAAGAAACGGTCTTCCGGATATGCCTGAATATATGGTGTAACACCATTTACATTGGCAGCCAGATTGCGGTTGGACAGCATAACACCCTTGGACTGGGATGTGGTTCCGGAAGTGAACACCAGTACAGCCAGTGCATCCGGATCAATTTCGATATCCAGGAAACTGTGATCACCGCAGTCGGTAATTACTTCCCCTTCATTCATTACAAAGTCCAGACCCACGAAACGGCCGTCGATGCCCGCATCAGAGTACATTTCCATGAAGTACTTGACGCCCGGACACTTGTTTGCTACCTTTTCCACCTGTCCCTTCTTCT
Organism: Bacillota bacterium; assembly: GCA_017537495.1. GTDB lineage: Bacteria > Bacillota > Clostridia > Peptostreptococcales > Anaerovoracaceae > RGIG7179. Next base: position 5,446 of record JAFYKS010000262.1, read on the forward strand.
TTGGTGAGAAGATGACAGCGGAAGCTTCAGAACGCTTAATAATGTTTTCCAGTTCGTTGTCCGGCAGCTCCTTGTCAGTCGGTACTGCAATGCCCGCACCGCAGAGCAGTGCTGCATAGGAAACGTACCATTCGTATGTGGTTTCGCCTACAATCAGGATTTTTTCACCCTTCAGCTTAAATGCACGTGTAAGACCTGTACCCAGATCCACTACATCCTTGCGGAAGCGCTTGTATGTAACTTCCTCAAACGGTGCTTTACGATTGAACTTTTCCAGAATGAAGGTGCGTTCTGCGAACATTTCTGTAGAACGGCAGAAAAATTCCTTTACTGTTTTATAGTCTGTGCCTGGATAGAAACCCTGCTGCACCTGCTTCTTTTTCAGCTCAGCAATCATCTCCGGTGTGTATTCCACATCCAGTTCTTCGATTGTTTCCAGGTGGTTGATTTCTTCCATCTTATATTTCGGCAGTCTGAAATTTGGGACTTTTTTGAAAAATCTTGCCATAATGTTTCCCCCTCGAGTTATTTTTCTCTATGTAAGGTTCAGGATTTATCGGTTATATAAAACCCTGATACCTGTTTACAAATACTTCAATTTTTTTAACTATTTCATTATATCACATACTGGTACGGAAAAGCAACCGTTTTAACGCGTTCCAATGAAAAGGAATCAGCGGATAGAGATAAGACTCACCTGTCAGAGTTCTTGTAGTGGCCATAACAATAAAGCTTGCACCAGCTCCCAGCACGATTCCCCAGATCCCCAGCACGTAAGCTCCCACCAGCATGAGAATTCTGGTAAACTTGACGCTGTAGGA
>JAFYKS010000263.1 GCA_017537495.1 Bacillota bacterium
GTCGGTCATGCCGGCAACGTAATCTTTGGAGGCTTCGGCAATTCCATCTTCCCGGGCAATCCGCTGCATATCTTCCGGCAGACGGTCCGGGCGGTCAATAAAGTATTTATACAGAGAACTGATGACAACTTCTACTTTGGCAAGGTCTTCTTCTCTCTTTACGAGATTGCTCTTATATACGTTGTCAAACATGAACTTTCTCAGGTGATTCAGTTCTGTGCGGAAATCATCGCTCTGACAGATTGCATCCTTTCCTACACTGTTACGGATGACATCGATAACCAGACTGTTAATACGCTCACGATGAGACTTGCCGAACAGTTCCAGAGATGACTTCGGAACATCGTCGATAGAAATAACGCCGCTTCGAACAGCGTCATCGATATCGTGATTGATGTATGCAATTCGGTCACTGATTTTCACAATCTGGCCTTCCAGAGTAAATGGCATGTAACTTCCGCTGTGACCAAGAATGCCGTCACGGACTTCTTCCGTCAGATTCATACCACGGCGTTTTGCGGTGGATTCAATTACATCCACCACACGCAGACTCTGCACATTATGCTCAAATCCGCCGGGGTGAATATCATTGAGTACAGACTCCCCATTATGTCCAAATGGCGTATGTCCCAGATCATGGCCCAGTGCAATGGCTTCTGTCAAATCCTCATTGAGATTCAGGCTGCGGGCAATCGTCCGTGCAATCTGAGATACTTCAATGGTATGGGTCAGACGGGTCCGGAAATGATCCCCTTCCGGAGCCAGGAAAACCTGTGTCTTATGCATGAGACGGCGAAATGCTTTGGAATGAATAATCCGGTCCCGGTCTCTCTGAAAATCAGTACGCATTTCACACGGTTCTTCCGGATCACGGCGTCCCCGTGAATCTGCACTCTTCACTGCCTTTTCTGACAGAATATCATATTCTCTTTTTTCCAGTTCTTCTCTCAGGAGCATTCGCAGCCCTCCTTTTCAGATCCAGTTATTTCACGCCGGTGCTTCCAAAACCTCCGGCACCTCTTTCCGTTTCATTAATTTCCTCTGTAAGGCGGAATTTAGCCTGCTCATACCGTGCCAGAACCATCTGCGCAATACGATCACCATCCTGAATGGTATAAGATTCCTGCCCCAGGTTTACCAGAGGGACATTCCATTCTCCGCGGTAGTCGCTGTCCACAGTACCGACTCCGTTAATCATGGTGATACCATGTTTAATGGACAGTCCGGAACGTGCACGAATCTGTGCTTCAATGCCAGGCGGCAGCTCCACAAACAGACCGGTAGGAATCAGTCTCCGTTCCCCCGGCTGCAGTGTTACAGGTCCTTCCGGCAGCCAGGCACGAAGATCCGCACCTGCAGACCCTTCTGTTTCATAGGAAGGTATATGACCGCTTCTGCTGACAATTTTAATCTTCAGTTCCTTCATTGAAAATTAACCCTCCATCATGCGTTTCAGATTGATACGCTTATTGGTCACTGCCACAGCGGAATAACTGTTTATATCACAAAGTGTCTTCTTCACTTCTTCAATATCGTCCATGGTTACTGCATCCAGCCCTGCCAGCACTTCTTCCGGTGTAAACACACGGTCCAGCAGAGTCAGGTTTTTACCGATTGCAAACATACGGCTTGCCACGTTTTCCTGACCGAAAATATAGTTGCTCTTCAGCTGCTCACGGGATGCAGACAGTTCCTCTTCTGTAATACCCTGGCTAGCCAAAATCTCCAGTTCTTCACGGATGCCGCCGATGGCTGCATGGATTTTGTCGTGAGAAACACCAGCATAGATATTGAAATAACCATCACTGCTGAAGCAGCTCAGCATGGAATAAACACTGTAAGCCAGACCTTTTTCCTCACGGATATTCTGGAACAGGCGGGAACTCATGCTGCCACCCATCACGTTATTCAGAACACTGTAGGAATAATACTTTGGATCAATCAGGGAAATCGCTCTGGTTGCCAGGCAGAGATGAGACTGCTGGATGTCCTTTACGATAACCTTATGCTTCTTTTCGTACGGTGTATGACCGTTTTCGTGAGATGGCTTGGATGCCTGAAGTTTTTCAAACTTATCTTCCAGATATGCACATACCTTGTCAGGGTCGATATTCCCTGCCACAGATACAACGATAGAGTCTCTGGTATACTGCTTCTCAAAATATCCAGTCAAAACGTTTCGGCTGATTCGGTTCAGGCTGGTTGGTGTACCGATGATGGAATTGCCCAGCGGATTTCCCTTAAAGAGAATTTCGCTGACAGTATCATGAGCCAGATCGTCCGGCTGGTCTTCAATCATTTTGATTTCTTCGCAGATAACCTGACGTTCCTTATCCATTTCTGTTTTGTCAAAAAGAGAGTTGTTCAGCATATCCAGCAGAACCTCTGCCCCCTTCTCAAAATTGTCCTTCAGAACTTTTACATAATAGCAAGTGGCTTCCTTGCCGGTAAAGGCATTCATCTGTCCACCAATTTTATCAATATCAGCAGCAATCTCTCTTGCACTTCTTGTTTCTGTGCCCTTGAACATCATGTGCTCGATGTAATGGGATACCCCTGCGTATTTGGCTTCTTCATTAACTGCCCCGGTTTTCGTCCAGATACCGATAGCAGCAGACTGCACGTGAGGGATAATTTCCATGACCACTCTTACACCGCAGTCCAGTTTACGAATTTCTATATTACTCATTTCCATGTACTCCTTCATTTAATACTACGGATTAATATTGTAACACACTTTGACCAAAAATCATATACTATCAAAGAAAGAACTTTGGACTATTCATTGAAAATAGACCATTTAAGGAGGTATACCATATGAGCTGCTTTGGTGGAAGAGTATCCCCGGACCTCTATCACAACTGCTGTAACGCCAATGTTCTCTGTCAGTTTGACGGGGATATCAGCAGCCTGAAGACAGAGCCGATTTATGTGCAGAAAGTCTTCGATGCTGTGGCGTTCCACCTTCAGGGAATGAAGAGTGTCAGCGGTCAGGTTTTCTCACCCTGCATTCCATGCGGACACAGAATAAAACGTGTCATTGATATCCGCTGCAAGCGCAGCTTCAACCCGGATAATGTAGATGACCCGGATAATTTAAAACTTGATGTGAACACCACCATTTCCGGTGCCACATTCCTGAAAAACAGCGCCGGAGATTACCTAACGGTTATCGGTGCTGACGGAAACTGTTCAGAAAAACTGCTGTATGCAGATACATCAGGCTGTGATGACCAGTGTATGGGAACTCCGGTTTTCGGCACACAAAACATCTGTATTACAGGTAATGTCATCGTAGAACTGGATCTTCTGCTTTGTGACAGCTGCAATAACGAAAGCATCTTTACAGTATGTGCAGAAGTAAATGTGGCTGAGGCCCGCCAGCCTCTCGTACTTACCAATTTCTTTGAAATCTGTATGCCATCTTCTGTAGATACCGCCTTCCTTCCGCGGTTCACAGAATTCTGTAACTCCGCCTGTGAATCAAGGCTTGCTACTAATAATCACGGCCGCGATCTGTGTGTCGATTCAGATGGCTGCGTAACTGCCAATCTGATTATCGCCATCTGTGTGACCTGTGAGAAGAAAATTGTTGTTCCGGTTCAGCTCTGTGTCCTTTCTACAGGGTATGTTCAGGCTCCAATTCAGCAGAATGCCATCTGTCAGACCTTCCCTTCCCTCTTCCCGAATCAGATTCGGCCAGAAGATACGCTGGAAAACTGCAGACCATCCTGCGAGGTTGAAAACAATACAGAATCAGATACCTGCAGCTGCCGTCCTAAACCGGACTGCTGTGACCCATGCAGAAGCGAATGTGATAATGACTGCGATCCTTGCGGACACAACCGCCCTTCCGGAAGACCTCCGCGTCCGCAGCCAAGAAGATAAAAAAAAGGAGCGTTCAATGATATGTACCCCCTTTACTGGACAAAAGACCAGTAGAGGGGGATTTTTTATGCGCTACAGTTATGAATTCAAAAGAAAATGTGTTGATTTGTATCGTCAAGGATGCTGGCCAGAAACGCCAGAAGGAATTACAACCCA
>JAFYKS010000264.1 GCA_017537495.1 Bacillota bacterium
CATACGGTAGGGAATACCGGATTTAGCAAGTGCCTGCTCCACTGCACGTGACATCGCGTTGGTTCGGTAGAGAACTGCAAAATTGCGGAATTCCTCACCGTTTTCATGTAGGGAAGAAACTGTATCTGAGATATATCTTGCTTCTTCAAGCTGGTTTGAAAGCTTTACTTTTTTAATCAGCTCACCCTTGTCCCCCTCAGTCCAAAGCTTTTTTGCCACGCTCTTCCGCATCCAGAATCATGGCCAGACCCACACGGTCCTTGGCACTGCCGGCCGGGTTCATGGACTCCAGCTTGCCGTAAAGGTTAAAGTTCAGATTTTTCTCCGCCATCATGCGGTTCAGTTTTACCAGTGGGGTATTTCCCACCAGCTCCGTCACACTGTTATACACTTTCATGTCGTTCCTCCAGTTTTTCAAGAATCACAATTGCAGTCAGCGCTGCGATGCCCCCAATGCACCAGCCCGCCAGCACGTCGGTGAACCAGTGAACGCCCACATAGAGACGGCTCGGTCCCACCCCCACAGCCAGGAAGAGGCACAGGCCCGACAAAACATTCTTTGCCAGAGGGTTCTTGCAATGCTTGCGAATCAGATAGAAGAGCAGACCGTAGACTGCCACGGATGTTGCGGAATGGCCGCTTGGGAAGGAATAGCCGCCCTGTTCCACCAGATGATACATCACGTCAGGACGCTGACGCAGGAAAATATGTTTCATGGTCTTATACACTGCCATGTCTCCCAGAGCCGTCAGTGTCACCGGCAGCCCATATTTCAGTCTGCCCGGAATCGGGGAAAGTATGAGCAGGGCACAGAGAATCACAATGGTGATAGTATCCGTGGTATGAGTCAGCAAAGTAACCGCCACGTTCAGGAAGCTGTTGCGGATACCCAGGAACCACTGCTGCACAGTCAGGTCAGCTGCGGTCACGTAATCCGGTCCTACTGCCGCCACTTTCCAGGTGATGAAGCCGCAGACTGCGGCAAGTATAACAATGATGCCTAGAAAGGCATATCGTCTTGTTCTGTAATCTTTCATAACTGTATCTCCATTCGGTTCTATACTTTTCTTCTACTTTAAACTTCCCGCCTGCTGACAGGTAGTTAAAAAAGTGCTAAGATAATTATACACATTTTTAGCACAATATGCGACAGCTTTTATGTTACAATATTTGCGAAACAGGAGGTTGTTTTACATGAAATATATCCGATGCATTCCAGCTTATAAAGATTTCCTTACAGCCATGTTCAAGGCTGAAAAATACAGAAAACCAATCGAAGAAAACCGGGCTGCCGGAAATTACGCAGAAGAGAGGGAGAACATCCGTCTGGCCTGTCTGACTTTCGTAGACCATCTGATCGACAAGTGGGACTTCCGCGTAAACGTGACCGGCGCAGAAAATCTGCCGAAGGAAGGTCCTGTAGTATACATCGCCAATCACCAGTCCTATGCGGACGCCCTTGGCACTCTGAAAATGATTTCCGAGAATCACGCCATCGGCTATATCGGCAAAGACTACTTCGGCAAAATCCCTTATTTCGGCAAATGGGTCACCCGTATCCGCTGCATCTACATCCACCGCGGCAATCCACGTAACTCCCTCCGTGTCATCGGTGAGGGCGTCGAATATCTGAAGGACGGCTTCTCCATGGTCATCTTCCCGGAAGGCACCCGCAGCAAAGACGGCACCATGGCCGAATTCAAGCCCGGCAGCTTCAAGCTGGCCACCAAGGCACAGGTTCCAATCATTCCGCTGTCCATGAACGACGGCCGCCGCCTCTACGAAGACCAGGAGTACATCAAGAAGGGCACAAAGATCGACATCATCGTCCACCCACCTGTCCAGACCGCCGGCCTCTCCCGCGCCGAACTGGCAGAAATCCCTGCGAAAGTGGAAGAAACCATCCGCAAGGG
>JAFYKS010000265.1 GCA_017537495.1 Bacillota bacterium
CGACAGCAAGAACCGCGAAAAAGGCCTTGGCGGTATCTCCGCCAGCGAAAAGGAACTGGAAGAAATATTTTTAAGAACTTACGGGAAAAGTAAGCGTGATGAAGCGCTTCGCCGTGAACATCTGAGTAAAGGCAGCCGCCGGCCGCAGATGCCGGACCTGGGCAGCCTGAACTATAAGATGGATAATGCTGCAGCCAGCTACCTGATTGTGGACGGCTATAACGTGATTTTTGCCTGGGACGAGCTGAAGGAACTGGCCAAGGTAAATCTGGACGGTGCCCGTGAAGCGCTCCTGGAGGCTCTGTCCAACTACAGCGCCTATAAGAAGACCGGAATTCTGGTGGTCTTCGATGGCTATAAAGTGCAGGGAAATCCGGGCACCCAGATGCGTTATGCGGGCCTGGATGTGGTATATACCAAAGAAGCAGAGACTGCGGACCGGTTCATCGAAAAGACCATCTTCGAGCTGGGACGCAAATACAAGATTACAGTAGTTACCTCCGACCGTCCGGTACAGATGGCGGCTCTCGGTGACGGTGCAGCCAGAATGTCCGCCCGGGAATTCCGCGCGGAAGTCCTCAGTACCTCCGAAGAAATCCGTCAGAAGCTGGCAGGTCAGAAGGCGGAAAAGAACCGGCCCTTTGAGGGGAAACTGTAGACCTTCGATATAGCTTGTCGAAAAACGATGAGAATTGTCGTTATTTGCAAAATGATTGTGGTTGAAGCTCTCTTGATGAAAATGTAAAATAATGTCAGATGCATTTTCTGAAAGGAGGGTTTGAGCATGCCAATTATATGTTCTTTTCGAGGAATAAAAATTACAATCAACTACAATGATCATATGCCACCGCATTTTCACGCATATTATGGAGAATATGAATGCTGTGTGGATATTGATGAAGCGGAACTTCTGACTGGAGACATGCCTGGGAAACAGCTGAAAATGATCCTTGCCTGGGCGGTCATACATCAGGATGAATTGAAGGAAAACTGGGAACTTGCGCGGAAGAAGCAGGAACTGTTCACGATTAAACCTTTGAACTGAAGGAGGAAAAAGGAATGTTGGATGAAAAAACAAAGAAATATTTCGATGCCCCGAGAAAACTCCGGAACGTTAAAGCAGGAGACGGATACAGCCTGTTCCTGACGTTTGATAACGGTGAAAACAGGGTCTACGACATGGAAAAAGAACTTGAAGGTGTATTCTCAGTATTGCGTGAACACAGCAAGTTTGAACGTGTCTTTATAGATGAATTTGGAAATGTGGCCTGGGATATTGATGAAACTGTAGACAGTTCTGACCACTGGAATAACCGAATTGACATCTGCAAGGACGCAATTTATATGAACAGTAAACCGATAAAATAGGACAGGGGGAAAGCAGATGCAGTACTTCATTTCCTTCCTGGAAGGAATTATTACATTCATATCGCCGTGCCTGCTGCCCATGCTGCCGGTGTATATCAGCTATTTTGCCGGCGGTGCTTCGCAAAATCCGGACAATCCGGCTGGCGGTGCCCGAAGGACAGTCACCAATGCCCTTGGTTTCATCCTGGGCTTTACCCTGGTCTTTGTGGCCATGGGAGCGCTGGCAGGAGGCCTTGGTGGTCTGCTTCTGAAGTATCAGACCGCGGTAAACATTGTGACCGGTGCCATCGTGGTCGGTTTCGGCCTGAACTATCTGGACGTGCTGAAACTGCGTTTCTTCCGCGGTATCCGCGGTGGTGGAATGGCGGGGCGGGAGCTGGGATTTTTCTCGGCTCTGACCTTTGGTGTGATCTTCTCAGTGGGCTGGACACCGTGCGTGGGAGCTTTCCTGGGATCTGCCCTCATGCTGGCATCCCAGCAGGGACAGATGATGACCGGCGTTCTCATGCTGCTGGCTTACTCACTGGGGCTGGGTATTCCGTTTCTGGCCAGCGCAGTGCTCATCGACCAGCTGAAAAGCACATTCAATGTGGTGAAGCAGCACTATGGCATCATTAACCGGATCTGCGGCGGATTTCTTGTGATTATGGGTGTGCTGATGATGACCGGCCTCATGGGACGGTTTCTGGCACTGCTCAGTTAGGGGGATTTATGGAAAAGAAAAAACTGATTATCGGGCTGCTGGCCTTTGTAATACTTATTGCCGGAGCGTCCTTGCTCTACAGCCAGCTGAGCAAAGATTTCACACCGGACGCTATCGTGGAAGATGAAAGTCAGGGACAGGTCAGTGAGGAGGACGAAGAGCAGGAGTCGGAACTGCAGATGGCACCGGACTTCACGGTATATGACACCGATGGCAATCCGGTCAGCCTGTCTGATTATTTCGGCAAGCCGATTGTGCTCAACTTCTGGGCCAGCTGGTGCGGACCATGCAAGGCCGAGATGCCGGATTTTGAAGAGGTATACAAAGAGCGGGGCGAAGAAATCCAGTTCCTTATGGTAAACTGTACCGGTGGCAGGGAAACGGAAAAAAGTGCCCGTGCGTTTATTGCAGACAGCGGCTACACCTTCCCGGTATTCTATGACCTGGATCTGGATGCCAGCATGACCTACGGCACAAACAGCATTCCGGTTACTTTCTTCATCAATGCAGAAGGATATCTGACTGCATACGCGCAGGGCACTACCAGTGCCGATGTACTGCAGCAGGGAATCGGAATGATAACGGAATAATAACATGGACAAATGAGAGGTTTCGGTCGAAACCTCTTTTTTTCATGGGTCAACCCGCCTGCAGCATAGAATACATCAGGTGCAAAGATTTTGCGAA
>JAFYKS010000266.1 GCA_017537495.1 Bacillota bacterium
CATCAGGACGCATTACATGACATACAGTCAGGCAGTCCGGGAAGTCGCGGCGCAGTTCCCCGAAGATTTCCTTCGTACAGCGCTGACCTTTATACTTGCCTTCACAAAGCTCAATCACATCATAATCACAATCATAACGATCCATCCAGCCATCATCATAGGTGGTAGATCCCAGGAAGGTGGAATACGCGTAATACGGATAGCAGTCACAGCTTACATCCAGACCGTTCATCATGTATTCGTCCACCATTTTCAGGAACTCGTCCATCTGACCGAAACCTGCCATGGAACCAATGTGAGACAACTGTACCGGAATACCGATTTTCACGCCGGTATCCATGAATTCTCTGGCCGCATCAAACACTTCTCCTGCATCGCTGCGGATATGTGCTGCGATCAGCTTGCCTGCCTTCCGGCATGGTTCTGCCGTTTCCGTCAGTTCCTCCATGTCGATGCCCGGTACATAACGGATTCCGTAGGACACGCCAAAACATCCGCGGCTCAGAGCCTTACCGATTGCCGCTGCCATGTCGGCTCTCTGCTGGCGGGATGCCGGACCATACTTGTCAGTCACACCACAGGCTTCCCTGTAATATCCATGACCTGCCAGCATCGCCACGTTTACCGGAGCACCATCCCGCTCCACCAGGTCCAGATAATCGCCGGGATCACAGACATTTTCCCCGCACTGGCCGCCCAGAACCGTGGTCACACCCATACGGAGCATACACTGAAAAATAGCCTTTTCATCATTAATAATCTTACCGTCTTCACCCACCGGATCTTCATGCATGTGGATGTCGATGAAGCCGGGAGCAACGATTTTGCCGGTGGCATCGATATAACGGTCCGCATCCGGCATGCCGGATGTGACCGCCGCCACCTTGCCGTCTTCCAGCAAAAGATTCAGGTTTGCGCGTACATGATTGGCCGGGTCGATGAGCAGGCCGCCGTGAATTAATGTTCTCATAATATTATTCCTTTACTACATCAGCGGTCTGGAGTTCAATGACTTTCTGCAGGTCTTCCAGGGGGATTTCAATCTGATATCCGATTTTGCCGCCGCTGAAGATAATAGTATCGTATAAAATAGCCGTCTCGTGGACGGTGGTTTTAAAGAATTTCTTCATGCCGATGGGAGAGCATCCGCCATGAATATATCCGGTAAGGCCCAGCAGTTCTTTGGATTTCACCATCTCCACTGACTTTTCACCCACAGCCTTCGCCGCTTTTTTCAGGTCCAGCTCGTCGGCTACCGGAATCATGAACACGTAGTGTTCGCCGGTTCTGCCTACAGTTACCAGGGTCTTGAAAACCTGGTCCTGATTCTGTCCCAGCATAGCAGCCACATCCACACCGGTCAGAGTTCCGTCACCTTCGTAGGTATATTCCCGGAAAGGAATCTTCATTGCATCCAGCTTCCGCATGGCATTGGTTTTTTCTGCTGCCTGTTTCTTAGCCAAGTTCTTCCCCTCCCGACTTCGTCTGACTCTTCTGTTCCAGCACTTCTTCCAGGTAAACTCCTCTCACATAAATCTGACAGGCCACCGCATTGCAGGCATTCCAGAGAATCTGACGGGGGTCTTCCGGATTCTGCTCTCTTTCCATGGTGGTACGGCTGTATGCATGGGCCACCGCATCCTCCAGGTAATCGCAGAAGCCATCATAAGCAACCTGCCGTTCGGAATGACTCAGTGCAAGCTGGATCAGACAGGCGATTTCTTCGATGCTGAATACAGACTTCAGTACTGCAATAACAAACAGGGATGCAACAGTAACCTGCTCGTACTTCTTATTCACCGGTGCCGGAATAAACTTCAGTTTTACATAATTATTAATCATCGTCCGCGTCATAATCTTCCGCTTATGACCGTTCAGATACGGTCCAAGCCAATCATCCAGCAGCGCCAGCACCTGGTCCAGGTACAGGCTCTCCAGAGCCTTTTCAAAAGGCTCCAGCTCCAATGCGAGGTGAGAATACTTATTAAGAGGCGTTACAACAGGAGTGTAGCTTATGGGCTTGTCCTCGTCGTAGC
>JAFYKS010000267.1 GCA_017537495.1 Bacillota bacterium
AGGCAGACGGTTAGAACAAAGCGAGTCCACGGTTCCAATGCGAAGAAAACCCTTCGCCTGCTGAGTTCCCTTCATGGAGGATTCCAACTGCTCCACAGCATGGAGAATTTCCCGGGCCTGATGACGGAAGGCATTTCCCTGTTCCGTCAGCCGGATGTTCTTCCCGATTCTTTCAAACAGCAAAACATCCAGTTCCTGCTCCAGCTGCTGGATCTGTACCGTTACAGTAGACTGGGAGTAGCCCAGTTCCTCTGCAGCTTTCGTAAAGTTCTGCAGTTCTGCAACCCTTAAAAAGGTCTTCATATTCCGAAATTCCATAGGCCCTCCCATCTGTTTTTTTAATCACATTTATTAAAACTATGAATTTTACTAATTATATTTTTCATGTTAGTATATGGACTATAGAAAGTCAATATTAAAATTCACTTGGAAAATTACCCATAAACAAATAAACACCCATAAGAAAAGCACCCGCAGCCGTGAGGCCCCGGGTGTTTTTCTGTGTATTAACCGATTTGCTGACTGTTCTTATATTCTTCCGCACGCTTGCGGTACTCTTCACCTGCACTTACTGCTGATTTCAGAGCCTCTTCCGTTACCTCCGACTTAACGCGTGCCGGAGCTCCTACACTGAGAGAGTTTGGAGGGAAGATTTTGCCGGGCGTTACAAGAGCACCGGCGCCAACGATGCTGTTTTCGCCGATGACTGCATTGTCCATGACGACTGCCCCCATGCCGATCAGACAGTTGTCTCCGATGGTACAGCTATGCAGAACCACGTTGTGTCCAACGGTCACGTTTTCGCCTACGGTCATGCCGCTGTAACGGTTGCAGTGGAGGGTGGAATTGTCCTGAATGTTGGAACCTCTGCCGATGTGGATAGGCTGATTGTCGCCGCGGAGAACCGCACCGAACCAGATGGATGCCCCTTCTTCGATAGTCACGTCACCGATAACGGTGGTATTGGGTGCCAGCCATGCAGACTCTGCAATCTGCGGAACTTTATCTTTATATTTGATAATCATGATTTCATCTCCCTGATTTTCTTATATATCACACATCCCAGGTACACCAGACCGCAGTAGCCGATGATCGGATAAAACATACCGATTAAGTCGCTGAAGGACAGCAGTCCCAGAAGGAAGGTTCCCAGAGCAATTCCAACTGCCAGGAACCGGTCTTTTTTCACATCGCCCAGCGAAAACCTGGTACATACAGTCCACATCATAGCGGAGCAGGCTGAGAAAATCCCCAGCACCAGGAACACAGAGAACACCGCACCCAGCAGCCAGCTAATCTTCTTCGCCAGATACAGGTTCGGAATAGCCAGCGCCGCCGTTTCGCCGCCGTTGAGCAAAATCCCCGTATTAATCACTGCGATGGCTCCCATCAGCAGCACCGCTCCCAAAATCGCTCCAATCCGTGCTTCCTTCACACTGGCTGTGGTTTTTCCAAGCTGGGTGTAGTAAACACTGCCGCAGAGGAAATTGTAGGACACATAGAGAATCGCACTGATCAGCCAGTGAGCCGAGGATCTGGATGCTGCCAGTGCCTCTTCATATGCACCGATCTGACTGAAGTTTCCCATGTCACGGATTGCGGTAATTCCGCCTACCAGCAGGCAGAAAGCAATAATGGATGGTCCGATAAAGGACAGTACCTTCACCAGACGGTTAAATCCGATAAAGTAGGATACCAGAATCATGACCGCCATGACAGCCGCCCCCACATAATGGTTCACTCCGTAGTATTCCGACAAAGTGGCACCGGAACCGGAAATCAGCACGGCCATAACCGGGATCAGAGTCACCGGAATCAGCCAGGAATAGAAAGTTCCCAGCTTCGGGCCGCAGTAGTAGCGGAACTGCTCGAATCCCTCTTCATCAGCTTTTTTTCTCCCTGTAGTCAGCAGCATGGTGCCCACAGCCAGGAATCCCACCAGATTAATAGCGATGATGGCATAGCTGGCGTATCCGTAACTGCTGAAGAACTGCAGCACTTCCTGCCCCGTAGCAAAACCGGATCCGATGACCCAGGCCACAAAGCCCCCGGCACAGCGCAGTATGCCTCCTATACTGCAGTGTTGTATTTCTTTCATTATATATGACACACTCCTTATTTTTACTCTTTCCTTATTATACTGAATTGTGAGGTTCTTTTCAATCGGTTGATTTCCCCACC
>JAFYKS010000268.1 GCA_017537495.1 Bacillota bacterium
CGGTTCAATTTCTTCCGGATCTACCGCCGGCTTTTCAGGAATACTTTCCACGAATTCGCCCTCTTCTACGACAGCACCTGCAGCGCCATCTGCACCTGCAGTCACTTCCGGTTCAGCGAATGCCGGAGCAGTCATAGCCAGAACCAGTGTCAGAACCAGTAAAACTCTTAATAACTGTTTCATTCTAATCTCTCCTGTTCTTTTCCTTAACTTTTACATTATTTAAAACGGTTTATTTAACACTTCATGCTGCCAGCCGCCAATCCACTCCAGGGCCTCCGCACCCAGAGACGTTTCGATGGCCTTCACAGCCTCACCCAGATTCGGACCTCTGTCCTTCAGATTATGACAGTCCGAACCCAGCAAGTGAATGTATTCATTTTTCAGCAGTTTCATAGCCTTCCGCACCGTACCGCCGCTGAGCCCCCCGGCATCATCGCCCAGAAAGAAGCTTGCATTGGCCTGCACCAGTACCGGCAGCTGCGCCAGTTTCTCCGGAATCCCGTAATCACGGATTTTGCCAAGATACCGGTCTACATGAGCCACGATTGGAATCAGACCCTGCACCGCATGAATCTGTTCCAGCTCATCATACATGGCCGAAGTCCACCGACCCATTGGCATCTCTACCATCACCGCGCGGGTCCCTTCAATGACCAGGTCCTTCAGTGCCTCAGACTGGCTCATGCCGCGGAAGTAGGCCACCTCCGCACCATAGTACAGCTTCGGAATCTGCACGCCCTGCTCTTTGACTGCCTGCAAAATCTTCTCTTTCGCACGCTCCCGCCGCTCCAGAAACTCTTCCGGAAAATGGCGGCTGGCATAAAAGTGCGGCGTTGCCACCACAGCGCTGATCCCCTGGTCCTGCATCCGTTTCAGCATTTCCAGCGATTCCTCTGTGCTCCGGCTGCCGTCATCAATGCCCGGCAAAACATGACTGTGAAAATCCACTATCATGATTCTTTCGTGCGGCGTCCGGCTCCGTATCCGTAATAACGGCCGTAACCGTATTTGCCATAATATTTACCGTACTTCTTGCTGCCTTCTTCATGCTCTCTGGAGCAGTTGAGTACCACACCCAGGATGTTTGCATTTACGAATTCGAACTGCTTTACAGCACCACCCAGCATTACACGGTCACAGTAGTTTTCGCGGGTTACCAGAACCACACCATCTACAATACTTGCCACAACCATACCGTCGCTGACTTCCTTTACAGGAGGCAGGTCCAGAATGATAATATCATACTCTTTACGCAGGCCTTCCACCAGACGCTTCATACGGTCGGAACTGAGCAGTTCTACCGGGTTCGGAGGGATATTCCCTGCCATTACCGCGTCGATGCGGGCACCGTCATCCAGAATAATTGAATGGAGGGCTTCGCTGAACTCACAGCCGCGAACCAGGTAGTTGGACAGACCAGGTTCTTTTTCCACCTTCAGCTTAGCTGCCAGAGATGGCTTACGCAGGTCACAGTCGATCAGCAGAACACGCTTATTCAGCTGTGCCAGAGAATGTGCAAGGTTGATGGAAGTCAGAGACTTACCTTCTCCAGGCAGGGAGCTGGAAACACCGATTACATGGCTGTCCTTATCGTCTGCGAAGGAGAACTGCACTTTAGTACCCAGCATACGGTACGCTTCGGATGCAGCGAATCCCAGAGATTTTCCGATAAACACCTCATCTGCAGCGTCCTTAGCCGGCTTCTTCATCAGCTCCAGCTTCTTACGCTGAGAACAGTGCTTTCCGCGTCTTGGTTCCATACCATATCCATAGCGGTAATAGCCGCCCCTGGACTGGGTATTCATATCAGGTACAACCGCCAGAACAGGATAGCTGCAGCACTGTGCCACATCCTCTTCGGAACGGATCATAACATTGAAGATTTCATAAATGCAGATCGCGCCCACACTTGCCATCAGACCGAGAATAAAGCCCAGCATGGTGTTCTTCATGGTATTCGGTGAACTTGGCTTGGACGGCAGAACCGCATGGTCTACAATCTGTGCAGAAGTCCCTTCTACGATGTTGGAAATTCTCTTCGGCAGTATGTAGGAAATCGCATCTGCGATTTTTTCTGCTTCCTTCGGATCCGGGCTGGTTACCACAACCTCGAAGATTTCGGTGGAGTTTACCGCGGACGCATGAATCATTTCCTTCAGCTCACCGAAGGAACGGTCCACCTCCGCATAATCTGCCACATCGTTCAGCGTTTCTCTGGTACGCAGAATTACGATGTAGGAGTCAACCAGGCTCTTGGATACAGAAAGGTCACTGGATGACAGATTCAGGGAAGCTCCGCCCACGGACAGAGACCCGTTATTTACATAGAACATGGCAGTTGACTCATACTGCGGTGTAATCAGGAATGCAGTGATTCCCAGGGCCAGAAGTGCACAGATTACAGCCGCTGCGGCAATCATCCATGCTCTCTGCAAAAGAGCACCAAACAGCCGCTGCAGGTCAATCTCCAGTTCTTCATTTTTTTCTATGATTTTACTTTCGTTAGTATTCATTCCTTACCTCAAAAATACAATACTCCGATATATTATTATACCAATCAAGAGGGGTGGAGTCAATAATCGAAGACCTAAATTTCAACACAAAATGTATTTTGTCAAGTTGATTTTCAGGTCTGCAGCTATTTCTTTTTTCTGTCTCCACCGGCCAGCATTGCCGCACCAATCATCACCACCAGAACGGCGAGGATGCAGGCGAATACCAGCGTCCAGTTTCCGGAGCTGGTCAGTACTCCGCCGAAATAAATGGCCTGCAGAGATGCACCCACATAAGCTGCACAGTCCAGAACCCCGGTAGCAGTACCGCCGAAGGTTCTGCCGCCGATATCGGTGGCGAAAGCCCAGACCAGGCTGTTAATACCGTAAATAAAGAATCCGGCCGTAAACAGCAGCGCTGAGGCCGCGAAGCCAGGTCCCACATTCATAAATCCGAATACCGCCAATGCCGACGCTACAGAAGAAATAATCACCCATGGAAGACGGTTCTGTGACCAGACTTTGTCGGAAATCCACGGAATCACCAGTGCTCCGGCCGCCATACCCAGAGGACATACCACAGAGCCGATGATTCCCTCCTCAATGTCCACCCCGAACACATCCACGTAGTATGTAGGAATCCAGGTCAGAAGCCCGTACCGTGCGATACTGGAACA
>JAFYKS010000269.1 GCA_017537495.1 Bacillota bacterium
ACGTCGCCTGACATACAAACTATATTTAAATTAAAATGGAGCGGAAGACGAGATTCGAACTCGCGACCCTCGCCTTGGCAAGGCGATGCTCTACCCCTGAGCCACTTCCGCATATTTGGTCGAGGGAGATGGATTCGAACCATCGAAAGCTCAGCTAACGGATTTACAGTCCGCCCCCTTTGGCCACTCGGGAATCCCTCGAAATTTTGGAGCTGGTGGAGGGAATCGAACCCCCAACCTGCTGATTACAAATCAGCTGCTCTACCGTTGAGCCACACCAGCAAAGTGTATTTTATTAAAAAAGTTGGCGACCTGGAACGGGCTCGAACCGTCGACCTCCAGCGTGACAGGCTGGCATTCTAACCAACTGAACTACCAGGCCCCATCATTTTTAAAATGGTGGGCGCAATAGGGCTCGAACCTATGACCCTCTGCTTGTAAGGCAGATGCTCTCCCAGCTGAGCTATGCGCCCTTGGTGTTCGTGTCTTAACTGCTCGACACAGTTAGTTATTATATACTAGCTTTTGTCGTTTGTCAAGCACTTTTTTTATTTATTTTTGCTGTCTTTTTAAGTTTTAACCACTACATCTTGTAGTCGTTTGTTCACTCTCACGCGACAGCTTGTTTATAATACCACCAAATGCTTTCCAAGTCAAGCATATTTTTCATTTTTTTCTGCTTTTTTTATCCTTTTTTTCTAAACCAAACGCTTTACAAGCCGAGACTCCTGATTTTTCAATACTCCGCGGCCTGCGGTCAGATTGGTCACCTGTCCAATCAGTCCCTCCGCATCTTCCGGAATGCAGCATAAATCCATGGATACCACATCTGTATAACGGATTTCTTCAATACTGAATCCGCCATCCACGCCCGGAGTTCCCGCCAGATTCTGAATCTTTGCCAGGTGAGTATAGTCCACGTCCCAGGTCTGAACGCACATTTCTTCGATGTCACAAATCCCTGCTGCCTCCAGCCCCAGCTTGGCACTGCTGGTATAGGCGCGCACCAGTCCGCCGGTTCCCAGTTTGATTCCGCCAAAATAACGGGTTACCACAACTACTACATTGGTAATCCCCTCTTTTACCAGCATCTGCACCATAGGTGCCCCTGAGGTTCCCTGAGGCTCCCCGTCATCGCTGGCCCACTGAATCTGGAATTTGTCCCCGATTACCATGGCCGGCACATTGTGGGTTGCATCTTTATGTTTCTTTTTAATGGAAGCGATGAAGGCATCAGCTTCTTCCTTGGTCTCTGCAGGAGAAACGTAGGCGATGAAGCGGGACTTATCGATAATCTGTTCCGCCTCCGCCGCTTCGTATACTGTACTATATAATTTCATCCGTTTCGAATTCCTTGTATTTCTGATAATCTGCATTCTTCAGAGTCAGTTCCAGATAAGTACCTTCCCCTGTATATTCCATGCGTGCAACTTCCGCCTTATCACAGAGATAAGATGTAATATCCCCACGGGTATACGGAATCATCATGCGGCAGGAAACCTCGTCGGAGAAGATTTTGGTCCGAACCAGATCCAGCAGTTCGTCAATCTGAATATCTTCTTTCGCAGAGATAAACATATTCTCTGTACCAGGACGAGGAACCACAGTTTCCGGATCCACCAGGTCAATCTTATTGAACGCCAGAATACGGTCCTTGCCGCCGGCACCGATTTCTTCCAGAACCTTATCGGTTACATTAATATGGAAGTCATGGTTTTCATAAGAAGAATCCACCACGTGCACCAGCAGGTCCGCATAAGTTACCTCTTCCAGGGTCGCCTTGAAGGCATTTACCAGGGAATGCGGCAGCTTGCTGACGAAACCAACCGTGTCAATCAGAATAAACTGATGGTTGGAGTCCAGCACCACGCTTCTCTGTGCAACGTCCAGAGTAGCAAAGAGCATATTCTTTTCGAATACAATCTTGCGGTCTTCTTCATTCTTTTCGGTCTTGGACAGAATCCGGTTCATCAATGCAGACTTACCGGAGTTGGTGTAGCCAACCAGAGCCACAACCGGAACTTCATTCTTTTCACGGCGGGCACGCTGCACACTTCTGGTATTCTTGATCTGATCCAGTTCCGCCTTAATGTCCAGCATACGCTTTTCGATATGACGGCGGTCTGTTTCCAGCTTCTTTTCCCCCGGACCTCTGGTACCAATACCACCGCCCAGACGGGACAGAGACTTACCAAAACCGATTAAGCGCGGCATACGGTACTTCAGCTGTGCCAGTTCAACCTGCAGTTTCCCTTCGCGGGAGGACGCACGGTCAGCAAAAATATCCAGAATCAGAATGGTACGGTCAATTACACGCACGTCCAGAGCATCTTCCAGATTTCTCAGCTGCATACCGGTCAGTTCATCATTAAAGATGACGGTATCCGCTTCCATATTTCTAACCATTTCAGCCAGCTCTTCGACTTTTCCCTTCCCGATTAAGGTTGCCGTATTCGGTTTATCCAGGTTCTGCGTCATCATACCCAGGACTTCCGCATTGGCAGCCTCTGCTAATCCTTTCAACTCCTCCATGGAATAGGAAATGTCTTCTTCGCGGTCACGCTGCAGGCCGACTAAAATCGCCTTATATACTTCCTGATCAATTACTTCGTTGTTTTCATTAAATTTCAGCATGAGTTTATTTTACCACATTCTGTTTCGCTTAGCAAAATATTTTATTCCGGCTTTCCCATTTATTCCGGCGTCACATCCAGAACATTCTCTTCCGGTACGAAAACGTAGCTGTCCGGCACCTTTCCTACAATAATAGCTTCTGCCAGCAGAACCCGGCGGTTAATCTGCGCCGTTTCCCTGGTAAAAGGTGCCACAATCTGCACATCACTGGTTACGGTGCAGTACACCTTATACCTGGTCTGGTTTATGGGCTCGGAAGTAAATTCGGTTTCGGTCTGAAATTTGGTCAGACTGAGGGGCATCACTTTAATATCCACAGTATACGGAAGCTGGGACAGAATCCTGTTACCTGTGAGCATGCCGAAATTAGCCGGAATCACCATGGTATCTCCCAGGCTGTAGTCTTCTTCCATTTTCGTGGCAAAAGCCAGCACAAGCTTGTTTATGAGCCTTGAATTGGCCTCTACATACTCAATCTGACCTTCCTCATTCCGAACCACATCCAGCAGCTGACCTTCCAGATCTTCATTATATATCCCCTCGTTCACCGACCGGGTAATTTTCGTTCCCACCGCATTGATAGCGATGGCTCTGGCTGCCTGGTCGATGCTTTCGCCGTACCGGTCACTGAAAAGAATCATCATTCCTCCTGCCACCATCACCAGGCCCGTTCCGATGACCAGCACCCTCATGATAAATCTGCCCATAAAAAATCCCCCTTACCAGTATATGCCGGCAAGGGGAATTCAGGTTCGGTATTTAGTTCAGTTTTTCCGCCGCTTCTTTCAGATACGGATTCAGAATCTTGATTCTGGTTCCCTTCATTCCTAAAGACTTGGATTCCAGGATACGGGCACTTTCCAGTTTCCGCAGAGCATTGACGATGACGGAGTTGGTCAGGCCGTACTGTGCAGCGATTTTGCTGGCAACCACCAGACCTTCATCACCTTCCAGACCGCCGATAATCTTATGTACCGCGTCCTTTTCACTGTATGACAGGGTCCCAACAGCCATATCCACTGCCATACGCAGCTGGGCTTCGCGGGCCTGCTTCAGTGCAATCTGACGCTGAATCTCAAGACCTACAACGGTAGCACCGTATTCTCCCAGTGCCAGTTCTTCATCATCAAAACCAGTCTCCCGGCGTGTCAGAAGAAGTGTACCGAGACGGCTGCCTCCGCAGACAATCGGAACGATGGTATGATATTTTTCTGCCATTTCATATCCTTCTCCCAGCACAGCACGGATGGAATCACCGTACAGGTTGGCAGTACATTCCCTGATACTGAGGAAACGTTCGATATGATCTTCCACAATATTCTCCACCTCATCGGTTTCCCCGATGGTGGACTTGTCCTCAATATTGCAGTATGCAGAGCCAAGTACACGTCCCTTCACATCGAAGGTCAGCACATTGGCGTTAATCAGCTCACAGAGAATCACACTGAGATCCTTATAGGAAAGCGATCCGGTAGTTGTCTCACTGAGAACCCAGTTGAGACGGCGGATTTTGCTGAGAATTTGACTACCCATAAACATTCACCTCTTTCCCTGCGGCCCATTTCCGCAGGTTCTGTAAATTTCATTATATCATAAATATTACAGAATGTAACGGTCTAAATCTTCTTCCTGGATGGTTTCCTTGAAACGTTCTCTCACATATTCTTCGTCAATGGTGATTTTTTCTTCTTCCATGTCAGCAATGTTGAAAGAGATTTCTTCCAGCAGCTTTTCCATAACAGTATGAAGACGTCTTGCACCGATATTTTCAGTCTGATCATTCATCTTGAAGGACAGTGCCGCAATCTGATCGATAGCACCTTCTGTAAATTCCACTTCGCAGCCTTCTGTTTCCAGCAGCGCCTTATGCTGCTTGATCAGTGCATTTTCCGGAGTGGTCAGAATCTTCACAAAATCTTCCTTGGTCAGGCTTTCCAGTTCCACTCTGATTGGGAAACGGCCCTGCAGTTCCGGAATCAGGTCAGTTGGCTTGGACACATGGAATGCACCTGCACCGATGAACAGAATGTGGTCGGTCTTTACCGGACCGTACTTGGTGTTAATCACGCTGCCTTCTACGATTGGAAGAATGTCACGCTGAACCCCTTCACGGGATACATCTGCACCGGAAGTCATACGGCCGTTGCCGGATGCAATCTTATCGATTTCGTCGATGAAGATGATACCATTCTGTTCTGCATTTTCGATGGCCTCATCGGTTACAGTATCCATGTCAATCAGCTTCTGAGCTTCCTGTTCACGGAGAATCTTTCTAGCTTCCTTCACCTTTACATTTTTCTTCTTGGTCTTTTCCGGCATCATATCACCGAAAATATTTCCGATGGCAATGCTCATGCCTTCATTGCTCATATCCAGCTGGTTGCCCTTAGGTGCTGCAACCACTTCGATTTCAATGTACTGTTCTTCCAGCAGACCCTGACGCAGCTGCTGACGCACCTGTTCTCTGGCCATTTCCACTTCCATATCTTCATGGCTTGGACCTGCTGCAGCTTCTTTTGCTGCCTGGCTTTCCAGGTACTGCTGCTTCTGGCTGGTGTAGCCGCCGCCGTTCATGATGAAATCAAACGGATTCTTGGAAGCACCTGCAGGCTTCTTTTTGTTCTTGCCCGGAATGATTGCTTCCACGATACGTTCTTCCACAATTTTGTCAGCCACTTCGTACTTGGCTTCCAGCTTGGACTGCTTGGTCACACGCATGGATGCTTCCACCAGATCACGGACCATGGAGTCTACGTCACGGCCCACGTAACCTACTTCAGTGAACTTGGTAGCTTCAACCTTTACGAAAGGTGCATCCATCAGTTTAGCCAGACGTCTGGCAATTTCAGTCTTACCGCAGCCGGTAGGACCCATCATCAGGATGTTCTTCGGTGTGATTTCTTCCCGCATTTCTTCGCTGAGCAGGCTTCTTCTGTAACGGTTTCTCAGAGCGACAGCCACAGACTTCTTGGCTTCGTTCTGACCAATGATGTATTTATCCAGCTCTGCCACAATTTCTTTCGGCGTCATGCTGTATAATTTGCTTGCCATAGTATGTTTCCCCCTCAAAATCCTATAAGTTTTCCACGCTGATGTTATCGTTGGTGTATACGCAGATGGATGCTGCAATCTTCAGGGATTCCCTTGCGATTTCTTCTGCAGTCATCTGGGTGTGATTATACAGGCCATTGGCTGCTGCATAAGCATAGTTGCCGCCGCTGCCGATTGCCACGAAATCCTGGTCCGGTTCAATAACTTCCCCGTTGCCGGAGATTACCAGCATGCTGTCCTTATCCACTACAATCATCAGAGCTTCCAGGCTGCGCATTCCCTTGTCAGAACGCCACAGCTGAGCCAGATCCACTGCCGCACGCTTCAGGTTGCCGCCGTGTTCTTCCAGCTTCTTTTCGAACTTTTCAGTCAGTGAGAATGCATCTGCCACAGATCCGGCAAAACCGGTCAGTACAGTCCCCTTAAAAATCTTTCTCACTTTCTTTGCTCCGTTCTTCATGATGGTGGATTCGCCCATGGTCACCTGACCGTCACCGGCAATTGCCACATCATTCGGACCGCGTCTTACTGCGCAGATTGTTGTTGCATGAAATTGAATCATCTTATAATACCTCCTCTTGTGTTACTCTTTATACTTACACTGGTCATTGGAGCATGCCAGATTAGAGCCTTTTGTTTTCTTTTCCATCAGAAGATGACCGCACTGCGGACACTTCTTATCCACCGGTTTATACCAGAATGCCTTGCTGCAGGTTGGATAATTGCTGCAGCCGTAGAAGATTTTGCCGGAACGTCCGCGTTTTGCCACGATGTCGCTGCCGCAGTCCGGACAAGGTACATTGATGGACTGAACGATAGCCTTGGTGTTCTTGCATTCCGGATAGCCGGAGCATGCCATGAACTCACCGAAACGGCCGCTCTTGATCACCATTGGCTTACCGCAGACTTCACAGTTTTCGCCTGCAGGACGGTCTTCCAGTTCCACCTTTTCGATGGCACTGTCAGCTACATCCAGCTCCTGCTTGAACGGACCGTAGAAATCACGGATAATTTCCTTCCAGTTCAGATCCTGTACTTCCACATCGTCCAGCTTATCTTCCATGCCAGCTGTGAAGCCTACATCCACAATTTCCTTGAAATATTCTTCCATCATACCGGTTACCAGGAATCCCAGTTCTGTCGGAAGCAGGCTCTTCTTCTGGCGCTCGATATATTTTCTTTCGGAAAGAGTTCCGATAATCGGAGCATAGGTGGACGGACGGCCGATGTTCTTGTCTTCCAGTTCCTTTACCAGGCTGGCTTCCGTAAATCTTGAAGGCGGTTCTGTAAACTTCTGCTCAGAAGTAATTTCCTGTACCTTCAGAATTTCTCCTTCTTCCAGTGCCGGCAGGAAGCTGTCCTTATCTTCATCCATCTGCGGATTATATACTCTCTGGAAACCATCAAAAATCAGCTTGGAACCGCTGGCCTTCAGTGTGTAATCTCCGTTTGCGATATTTACCTGCATGCTGTCAAATACAGCTGCAGCCATCTGGCTGGCCAGGAAACGGGTCCAAATCAGCTTATACAGCTTATACTGGTCGGTGGTCAGGGAGTCCTTGATTGCTTCCGGATCCAGGGCAATATTACTTGGACGGATGGCTTCGTGAGCATCCTGAATGTCCTTCTTCTTATTGGAGAATACGTTATTGGCTGCATAGTTCTGACCAAAATTCGTATGAATGTACTCTCTCGCTGCAGCCTTGGCTTCATCAGAAATACGGACGGAGTCGGTACGGATGTAGGTTACCAGACCTACAGTGCCGTGTCCCTTGACTTCCACCCCTTCGTAAAGCTGCTGCGCTACCATCATGGATTTCTTGGTGGTGAAGCCCAGCTTGTTGGATGCATCCTGCTGCAGGCTGCTGGTGGTGAACGGCGCAAACGGCTTTCTGCTGCGTTCTTTTCTTACGATGGAATCCACAGCAAAATCTCCAGCCTTCAGCTCATCGATAATCTGCTGTGCCTGCTGGCCGTTTTCCACAACCAGCTTCTTTCCTTTATATTCAGTCAGTCTTGCTGCAAACTTCTTATCTTTCTTAAAGATGGCACCGATGTTCCAGTATTCCTTCGGAATGAATGCCTGAATTTCCTTTTCACGGTCGCAGATAATCTTCAGTGCTGCAGACTGTACACGGCCTGCAGACAGACCTCTTCTGATTTTTCTCCACAGCAGCGGGCTGATCTGGTAACCTACCAGACGGTCCAGCACACGGCGTGCCTGCTGTGCATCTACCAGCTTCAGGTCAATTGGACGCGGATGCTTTACGGCAGTCTTGATGGCGTCCTTTGTAATTTCATTGAACACGATACGGCACGG
>JAFYKS010000270.1 GCA_017537495.1 Bacillota bacterium
CCGATGGTGAAGATACCTACCAGCATCCACTGGGAGATGTATAAGGTCAGCGGCATGTTTCCGCCGGAGAATGGTTCCAGCATTTCTGGTTTATTTGCCGCAATATGATTCATAATATTTTCGTAGCCGCCGCCCTGCTTCAGCACGCCTGCCATCAGCAGGAACATGCCCAACAGCATAACGATGGAACAGATGGTATCTGTTACTGCCACACCGCGGAAGCCGCCCACTGTGGTGTAGAGTACAACCACCAGACCGAATACACAAAGTCCTGTCAGATAGGAGTAACCGGTTACTGCTTCGAACAGCTTGGCACCTCCTACGAACTGAGCAACCATCGTCGCTGAGAAGAACAGGACGATGATAATTGCTGAAATCATAGCGATAGCATCGGACTGATAACGGTGGCGTATAATATCGATTACAGTGACTGCATCGATTTTACGGCCGACGATAGCCATTTTCTTACCCAGTACACCCAGAACCAGGAAGAGGGCTGTTACCTGTACTACTGACATGTAAATCCAGCCAAAGCCTATGCTCCAGGCCTGTCCCGGTCCGCCTACGAAGGAACTTACAGAGCTGTAAGTTGCAACCGTCGTCATGGCCAGAACAAAGCCGCCCAGGCTTCTGGATCCGATGAAATATTCTTTCACGAATCCCTGTGATTCTTTCTTTGAATTAGACTTTCTTAAAATAACACTGACTGCAAGCATTGTAATCATAAAGAGGAATACGGGTAGCAGTGCTAAAAAATTACTGTTCATCTGCGCCCTCCATTCTTAATGATTCGTCTTCGTCTTCCAGGCTGAAATCCTGAAACACATGCTTGACTAACCATATCACCAAAACCACGGAGAAAATCCAGGTACCGATACATCCCGTAATGGCCCACAATGGTGTGTGGAAGATGGTGATATTCAGCCGGCTTACGCCGATCCCTGCGATGGTCCAGAATACAATGACAGCCACAAGTGCCCAGAAACAGGCGATGGCTTCTTTTCGAATCTGACCATACTTTTGTTTTCTGTTCATGTTTTCCTCCATGTATGAAATTTTTAACAATTAATTATATCATCCACAGCTGTAAAGTTCAAACATAATTTGACTTTTTCTTCAAACAGGATTAAAATGTACCTTGTAATACTGTGCCGTCATCAGGTACGGCAATGAGGCTGACCGAAATGAAGGCTGAATACAGATTCAATGAAAGGAACCAACGAACTATGAAACACATCGTTGTGGGCGTGACCGGAGGCATTGCAGCATTTAAGACATGCCAGCTGGTAAGCGATTTATCCAAGAAGTATGAAGTACAGGTAATCATGACAGAGAATGCCACCAACTTCGTGCATCCATTAACATTTGAAACACTCACCGGCAGAAAGTGCCTGATTGACACATTTGACCGGAACTTTAACTATGAAGTAGAACACATCAGTGTAGCCAAGTGGGCTGACGTTTTCGTTGTAGCACCTGCCACTGCCAATGTGATTGCAAAATTTGCCCATGGCATCGCAGATGACATGCTGACGACCACTTTCCTGGCCTGCAGAGCACCGAAGGTGATTGCACCAGCCATGAATACCAATATGTATGAAAATCCTGTGACCCAGGAAAACATGGACAAACTCCGTTCCCTGGGTATGCATCTGGTGGATGCGGCAAGCGGTTTCCTGGCATGCGGCGATACCGGCAAGGGTAAGATGGCAGATATCGATGTGATTGAAGAAGCTATTGAAATGGCTTTATATAAAGAAAAGCCCC
Source organism: Bacillota bacterium (assembly GCA_017537495.1). Taxonomy (GTDB): domain Bacteria; phylum Bacillota; class Clostridia; order Peptostreptococcales; family Anaerovoracaceae; genus RGIG7179. The sequence goes on from JAFYKS010000270.1 coordinate 1,768, forward strand.
TGGCCGGAAAGAAAGTACTGGTAACGGCAGGCCCTACCATGGAAAGCATGGACCCTGTACGCTATATTACCAACCACTCCTCCGGAAAGATGGGTTACGAAGTTGCACAGGCAGCAAGAAATCTGGGAGCTGAGGTTATTCTGGTAAGCGGAAAAACAGCCCTGAAGAAGCCTTATGCCATCGAAACAATCGATGTGCGCAGTGCACAGGATATGTTTGAGGCTGTAACCAGCCGAAGCGATGAATGTGACTTTATCGTCATGGCAGCTGCTGTGGCTGACTATACTCCGGCAGTGACTGCTGACGAAAAGATGAAGAAGAAGGATGATGATCTGTCCATCGCACTGGTGAGAACCAAAGATATCCTGAAGACCCTGGGTGAAAGAAAGCCTGAGAAGCAGGTGCTTTGCGGATTCGCCATGGAAACCCAGAACCTGCTGGAAAATGCCAGAAAGAAGCTGGTGGGCAAGAACGCTGATATGATCGTCGCAAATAATCTGAAGGTGGCCGGTGCCGGCTTTGCTACAGATACCAATGTGGCAACCTTCATCCTGAAGGAAGGACTGGTGGAAAATCCGCTTCAGACCAAGGAAGACCTGGCCTACGTAATCTGGGAACAGCTTTTAAAAATCCGTGCAGAGAAAGGAATTGACTAGTTATGTTATTGACAGTAGATATCGGAAATACAAATATTACAATGGCTCTGATTCACGAAGATGACCATATTGCCGGTACATTCCGTGTAACAACCAAAGCACAGCGTACCAGTGATGAATATGGTATGACATTAATGGAGTTCTGCCGCAATACTAAAGTAAATGTGGAAGATATCAAGGATGTTATTATTTCCAGCGTAGTACCGAAGGTAATGCACTCCTTTAATAACTCCATCCGTAAATACATTAAGAAGGAACCGATTATCGTAGGCCCTGGAATCAAGACAGGAATTAGCATCAAGACTGACTTCCCGAAGGAAGTGGGTGCAGACAAGATTGTGGACGCAGCAGCAGTATAC
>JAFYKS010000271.1 GCA_017537495.1 Bacillota bacterium
AGCAGCTGCAAAAGAGGCTGAGAAAACCAGAATTGCAGAAGAAAAGCGGATTCAGAAAGAAATCGAAAGAGAAGAAAGGGAAGCTGCAAAGCGCCGTCAGCGTGTGGCAAATTCAGCGGCAAACACCATTGGCCGTGAACTTGGCAAAACTCTCGGCGCATCCGTCGGAGGAAGTTTTGGTAAGAAACTGGGCGGAAACCTGGGTGCATCCCTTGCCAGAAACATTCTGGGAACCTTTATTAAATAAGAAAAAAGACCTCTTCGGAGGTCTTTTGTCTATCAGGATTCTTTTTTCAGAAGCAGGAACACGGTGAGGAAGATGCAGGTGAAGCCCACCAGGTCCATAAAGAGGAAATCGGCGTGGAGCCATATAATCATAATTACGGTGGCTGCAACCGGTTCCAGACTGGCAATCAGGCTTGCTTTTACAGGGCCGATCTGTGCCACGCCCCAGAGGAACATGGTAAAGGAGAGCACAGTACCGAAGAATACCACGCCGCCGAAGGCAAGCCAGAGCTTCAGATCCAGCGGCCATGCAGCTTCCCATGCACGGGTGATGATGGTCAGAACGATGCCGCCCAGCACCATACCGTAGCCGGTAACGCACATGCTTCCGTATTTCTTTATGAGTTTCTGCGGCAGCATATTATAGGTCACCATGGTAACTGCAGCAAACAGCCCCCAGGCAAGTCCTCTTGGCGTAATCACCATGGAATGGATGTCGCCGTGGGTTGCCAGAAGGAATGTTCCGGTCATTGCCAGGATGATGGCGGTGACTTCTTTTCTGGTAGGAAGGCGGTGCGCCATGGCACAGGTCAGGGCCATAATCATAACCGGGCCGGTGTACTGGATAATGGTAGCTGTACTGCTGTTGGTCCAGTAGATGGCCTTCTGGTAGCTGAGCTGACAGAGCATGATGCCGAAGACTGCGAAAACAAGCAGCTGAATGATGTCGCTGCGGTCTTTCCAGATGGCGGTCATGTCGTCGGAGCCTTTTATTTTACCTGTGACAAAGCCTGCAAGAACCACGATGGTCCCTGCGCTGAGCATACGGAAGGATGTCAGGTGTGCCGCATCCACCGTGAAGTTTTCAAAGATGTACTGGCTGCAGCATCCTGAAAAGCCCCAGAAAATGGCTGCGATGATGGCGACCAGTGCGCCGTAGTTGCTGTGTTTCGTATTCATTTATAAAACAGATACCTCTTGCATTGAATTTACGGATTGGATATAATCACAGTATATTATAAAAAGACTTTTGATAACGGTCAAGGAGGAAATCGATATGCTGAAGATTGAAATGCTGGAAGTTGCTCATAAGCCGGTACAGGGAATTGCCATTGAAGCGCCTGGCGGAGAAGGCCATCCGAACATGCTGGTTCTGCAGTGCAAGAAGGGATATATTATGTGCGGATACCTGAATATGGACACTGCTGTTGCAGTTGGTGATGCTGCAGCAGTTGTAAGCGGCGCAGATTTTGCGGCACTGCTGTGCAATCCGGTAAAGGCTGTATCTGAAGCAGCTGCAGCTCTGGGTGTGGAAGTCGGTATGACCGGTGCACAGGCATGTGAAAAGCTGAACGGATAAAATAGTGTATACATTGTAAGAGATGGCGAAACCCCTTGACTTTTCAAGGGGTTTCTTTTATTATAGTAAATAGTTAGTTTAGTATTTCTAAACTAAAAGTTTATTTTTACGAAACGGAACGAGTGTACTGTTTCGTATTTTGTATTTGTACAAATGGAGCGACATCATGGAAATCGGCAGCAGAATTAAAGAATTACGAATACTGAACGGACTCACCCAGGAGGAACTGGCAGACCGGAGTGAACTTTCCAAGGGATTTATTTCCCAGCTGGAAAATGACCTGACATCACCGTCTATCGCTACTCTGGAAGATATCCTGCAGTGTCTGGGCACGGACCTGAGCAGCTTTTTCTCAAAGCAGGAGAGTGAGAAGCAGGTGGTGTTCCGGGACGAAGACTATTTTGAGAAGATCGATGAGGAGCAGAAGACCATCACAGAATGGATCATCCCAAACGCTCAGAAGAACATGATGGAGCCCATCAGACTGACTTTGAAGGCAGGCGGAAGCACCTACCCCGACACACCTCATGAAGGGGAAGAATTCGGCTACGTGCTGAAGGGAGAAATCTCCATTAAAATCGGAAATGAAGTATACCGGGCGAAGGCTGGCGAGTCTTTCTACTATATCCCGGATAAGACGCACCATATTACCTCGAAGAAAGGAGCAGAAATTCTGTGGGTTTCCACCCCGCCGAGTTTCTAACTTGTGACCATGGCACTGATTGAATTACTGGATTTATCCAAAGCATATGATGGTGAGAAAGTACTCGATGAGTTCAACCTGACCATTAAAGAAAACGAGTTCATCACTCTGCTGGGCCCATCCGGCTGCGGCAAAACCACAACCCTGCGTATTGTAGGCGGCTTTACTACTCCCGATACCGGTAAGGTAATCTTTGAGGGAAAAGACATTACACACATGCCGCCGAACCAGCGTCATGTAAACACCGTATTCCAGAAATACGCTCTGTTCCCGAACATGAATATTGCAGAAAACATTGCATTCGGTCTGCGCATCAGCGGAAAGACCGACCAGTACATTAAAGACAAGATTCAGTACGCTCTGAAGCTGGTAAACCTGTCCGGCTATGAAAAGCGTTCTGTAGATTCTCTGTCCGGCGGTCAGCAGCAGCGTATTGCCATTGCCCATGCGATTGTAAATGTGCCACGCGTACTGCTTCTGGATGAACCTCTGGGCGCACTGGACCTGAAGATGCGTCAGGAGATGCAGTATGAGCTGATACGCATGAAGAAGGAACTGGGCATCACATTCCTGTATGTAACCCATGACCAGGAAGAAGCTCTGACCATGTCCGACAAGGTTATCGTAATGAACCAGGGCTACATTCAGCAGATTGGTACTCCGGAACAGATTTACAATGAGCCGGAAAATGCCTTCGTTGCAGACTTCATCGGCGACTCCAATATCATTGACGCCATGATGATGGAAGACTATAAGGTTAAAATCTGTGAACACGTATTCCCTTGCATCGACGCCGGATTCGGAACCAGGAAACCGGTGGACGTGGTAATCCGTCCGGAAGACATCATCATCGGAAAGCCTGGTGAAGGTGCGATGGACGGTGTAGTAACCTCCAACGTATTCATCGGTGTTC